>CACDPP010000012.1 GCA_902554705.1 Paracoccaceae bacterium | reverse complement strand
AACAGAATAGCCTTTCAAGGAGCCTTAGGAGCCTACTCCCACGAAGCCTGTATTACCTACAGGCCAGATATGGAGCCTTTTCCCTGCCAGACCTTCGGTGACGTGTTGCGGGCAGTGCGTGATAATGACGCAGAACTTGCGATGTTGCCTGTTGAAAACTCGTCTTACGGCAGGGTCGCCGACAGCCACCGTTTATTACCAGAATCAGGTCTACACATAGTTGATGAATGCTTCACGAGGGTGAGGATCTCGCTAATGGCTAATCCAGGAGCCAAGTTAGAAAACATTAATGCTGTAAAAGCACATTTAGTTTTACTACCCCAAGCTCAGAAATTTCTGGATAAGCACAAAATAAGAGCAGATGTTGCAGCAGATAGTGCAGGCGCAGCAGCTAAATTATCAATTTCTAAGAAATTAGATGAAGGCGTACTAGCAAGTAAACTTGCTGCAGAAATATATGGCTTGGACATTCTAGCGCGAGACATAGAAGACTACGGGCACAACACTACGCGTTTTCTTGTGATGTCAAATGCTCCAAATTTAGAGCGTCGCGGAAATGATAAATTGATGACAACCTTTGTTTTTCAGGTGCGAAATATACCAGCGGCTCTTTATAAAGCCATGGGAGGGTTCGCCACCAACAGTGTTAATATGACCAAACTCGAAAGTTACATGGTGGGAGGCTCATTTACTGCAACTCAATTTTATGCAGATATAGAGGGGCATCCAGACGATGAAAACGTCGCTAGGGCGCTTGAAGAATTGAGGTATTTTACTGATAGCTTATCAATTCTCGGAGTTTACCCTACCGATAAGAATCGTTATTAAATATATCCATATGTCAGCGGTGCGTAGTCAGTCCTGCAGACGATCTGAGAGCCATTTCTCTAAAAGAAAATTAGCTATCGATCCTTTTCGTGCCGGAAATATACTTTGATTTAAACCTGCAAAAACGTCTAAAAGTTCCGACTTTCCAATCCACCTGGCGTCTTCAATTTCATTGATATCAATTCTTATTTTCTCACTTTGAGCAATACCATGACATCCAAACATCAAAGAATTTGGAAAAACCCAAGGCTGGCTCGCCAAATAGGACACTTTACCTATCTCAATACCACTTTCTTCCATCACTTCCCTTCTTACAGCCCCTTCTATTGTTTCGCCAGGCTCTACGAAACCAGCCAACAAAGAGTACATTTTTTCAGGCCAATTCGAAGACCTCCCAAGCAAGACCTTATCGCCCCTTGTAATTAGCATGATCACAACTGGGTCCGTCCTAGGAAAATGAGAAATCCCACAATTATCACAGTTTTTTTGCCACCCGGAAAGTACCATTTTTAGTAATGAACCGCATGACGAGCAATATTTTTGAACAGTGTTCCAGTGAAATAAACCCTTAGCAATTGAACACAGCTCTGCTTCTCTTTTAGTCAAATTTAACATTTGACCTCTTAGCTCACAAAAAGCATATTTTTTATCTAATCTAGGATGATGTTGTTGAGTTGGATCAAAAAATACGTTTGGATCAGGCTGATCCCCTGTAGTTGGTTCCCACTGAGATATATCAAAAGCAATGTAATTTTGGCTGTTCTCGGCTCCTAAAAAAATTTCAACCGCGCCTTCACAGAGCGGATGTGGAAACTCAAACTTTGCCAAAGACGGCTGATTTTCTAAATCCATTAAAATTTTGCCACGCCAGACAAAGATCACAGAATCGCCCTTTGAAGCCTTTGCTTTTACCGTTCCACGAAAAGCAGCAGCTCTGTTTAGTCCAGAACTACCAAAAGTTACGTCTTCAGCATTTCTCACAAGAATATCTCCATTAAAATCTAATTTATATTGATAGAATACTTTCGATTAGAAACAATAAGGTTGAAGCAGAGATCTTGAATCAAACCTCAAAAAGCAGTAAAGTGAAGTTGAGAGGTTGGTCGGGCAAGCGCCTCGCCAACCCGGTCAGGTCCGGAAGGAAGCAGCCGTAACGAGCACCGTTTGGGTCGCACTTAACCTCTCACCTTCATTATTAACTGTTATTTGCGCCAAGTAATCTTGCCCAATTTTCCTGAGCTTTGGTCTCAACGGCACAAGGCCTAATTTTACGAAGCCTCTCTAAAGCTTCATCCGGATCTTCTCCAAATTCTATCATAATCCGTAAAACGATCATGCCTGTCCTTCCGCAACCTCCTCGACAATGTAATAGGAGCCTATCCCCATCTTTAATTTTCTGATGTAAATTTTTCGAGATTGGTTTCCACAAAACTTCTTGCTTCTCATTAAGTATGCCAAAATCTTTTATTGGGAAATGCAACCAGGGTATTTTTTCTTTTTCTATAAAAGAGATAAAGTCGCTTGCGCCAAGATCCTTCATCTCTTTTTCCTCCGTTAGTGATATTATTGTAGCTGGCTTCCAATTGAAAATTTTTTCAACATCAGCCAAAAAGTTCCCTTGAAGGCCTGGTAAACGGCTTATCCCTAATAATGCGGGCCCAATGGATATTTCAAAAACTTCAAAGGAATGCATTAGAATTTTATTTTCCATTATATTGATGACTGGACGTCTAGCACACAAACACTTAGCTTATAACTACCTTTAGTTAAGAACAAAGATATGACAGCAGAAGAAAAAACAAGTTATCAAGTATTAGCCCGAAAGTACCGTCCAGAAACATTTTCTGACCTCATCGGACAAGAGGTAATGGTAAGAACGCTAAAAAATGCCTTTGAGGCCGATCGGATTGCTCAAGCCTTTATGATGACTGGTATCCGTGGTGTCGGAAAAACAACTACTGCTCGAATCATAGCAAAAGGTATGAATTGTATTGGGCTGGAAGAAAAAACAGGTCCAACAACAAATCCGTGTGGCCAGTGTGAACACTGTATAGCAATAAGCGAGGGACGGCATGTTGACGTGTTAGAAATGGATGCAGCTAGTAGAACCGGTGTCGATGATATTAGGGAAATAATCGATAGCGTTCATTACCGTGCCGCTTCTGCACGGTTCAAAATTTATATTATCGACGAAGTTCACATGTTATCTAATAATGCATTCAATGCGTTATTAAAAACACTTGAAGAACCACCGGCACATGTAAAATTCATATTTGCAACTACAGAAATCCGAAAAGTTCCCGTGACTGTTTTATCAAGATGCCAAAGATTTGATTTACGCCGAATTGAGCCAGAAGAAATGATTAAAATGCTTAAAAATCTAGCAAAGCTTGAAAATGCTAGTATTTCAGAAGAAGCACTCGCGCTCATCACGCGTGCTTCCGAAGGTTCTGCAAGAGATGCACAATCATTGTTAGATCAAGCTATCAGTCATGGTGCCGGAGAAACTAATGTTGATCAAGTTCGAACAATGTTAGGACTAGCCGACCGCGGAAGAGTTTTAGATTTGTTTGAATTTATCATGCGCGGTCAAGCAAAAGAAGCATTGAATGAACTCGGCAGCCAATACTCAGATGGAGCTGACCCAATCGTGATAATTCGTGAACTTGCGGAAGTAACACACTGGGTATCCGTTATCAAAATCACTCCTAATGCGGCTGATGATCCAACGATTTCACCTAATGAGAAAGCTAGAGGACAGACATTTTCTCAATCTTTGTCAATGCGAGTACTTAATAGGACCTGGCAATTACTTCTGAAAGCCTTAGACGAGATTTCATCAGCACCAAACTCAATTATGGCCGCAGAAATGGCAATCATCCGAATAACGCACGTATCAGATCTTCCAAGCCCTGAGGAATTAGTGAAAAAACTTACAAATTCTCACTTCAACGCTGCGGTAGTTAAAAAAGAAAGCTCTGAAGGAGCGGCAAACAATATCACTTCTTCGAATTACATACAATCTCACCCCAAAGAAACAAATTCCATAAGTAATGATGGCAATACAGCCCTTGCTTTGGATGCCGAAACTTTGGCTTTACAATACCCTACTTTTGAAAGTGTTTTAGAAATTATACGTAAGTTTCGGGATATGAAACTTCTAATAGATGTGGAAAACTCAATTCGCTTAAGTAGCTATATGCCAGGTAGAATTGAGTTTACACCCACTGAAGATGCTCCAAAGGACTTAGCTCAAAGACTTGGCCAACTGCTACAAAATTGGACTGGCTTTCGATGGGCTATAACTGTTGTCAGCAACTGTTTCGTCGAAACAATTCAAGAGCAACGAGACGCCCAAGAGGCACAATTAAAAAATGAAGTAAAACAACACCCTTTTGTTAAAACAGTTTTTGAAAACTTTCCAAATGCATCTATAACAGAAATCAAATCACAGGCACAAATTAATACAGAAGCAGAAGAAGCAAAGTTACCAGAAATTGAGGGTGAGTGGGACCCTTTTGAAGAGTAAACTTAGGAGAATAAAATGTTTAAAGGATTAGGCGGGTTAGGCGATATGAGCAAAATGATGAAAGCTGCTCAAGAAATGCAAGGGAAAATGGCCCAAATGCAAGAGGAAATGGTGAATATTAAGGTAGAAGGACAAGCTGGAGCCGGTATGGTCAAGGCTACTTGCTCTGCAAAGGGAGACCTGAAAGCGTTAGATATAGATCCATCACTTTTTAATAGTCATGACAAGGAAGTTGTCGAAGACTTAATCGTTGCGGCAATTAAAGATGCTCAAGAAAAAGCCAGCGAAAAAGCGAAAGAAGAAATGGGGAAACTTACAGAAGGTTTAGGTTTACCGCCTGGCATGAAACTTCCATTTTAAAAAATGAAAAATAATCGAGAACTTGATGTTTTAATCGAGCTTATGGCAAAACTCCCTGGGCTTGGACCACGATCAGCACGTCGCGCTGTTTTACATTTGATTAGGAAACGCAACTCTCTTTTGCTACCATTAGCCGATCTGCTTTCCAACCTATCCGAAACAGTCAGAGAGTGTTTGAACTGTGGGAATATTACCACTACTGAATTATGCGAAATATGTGGTAACCAAGAAAGAGGTAACGGAGAACTATGTATTGTTGAAGATGTCTCAGACCTTTGGGCAATGGAGCGAGCAAATACTTTTAAGGGTCGTTATCATGTTTTGGGCGGTACCTTGTCTGCTCTTGATGCCGTGGGCCCTGAAGAATTACGCATACCAAAACTATTAAATCGCGTTTTTTCCGAAAATATAACCGAAGTCATTTTGGCTCTTAATGCCACCATAGAAGGTCAAACAACAGCAAATTATATATCTGAGCAACTTGAGCATTCAGTAAAAGTTACCTCGTTGGCGCAAGGTGTTCCAATCGGTGGGGAGTTAGATTATCTTGATGAAGGAACAATAATGGCTGCACTCAAAGCTCGGCGACAAATTTAAAAAATCAAAAATAGCGCTATTCTTTATTGGCCTGCTGGCTTTCTTCTGGAAGATTGAAAAAGCTATCTGCATCCGAAAAATCTTCTTCGGTTTCTTCTGAGTTTTGCGACTGATTTTCTGATAAGCTAAACGCTTCTAATCCTTCCATATTAGAGGGTATCTTAGGTTCAGCTGGCATTTCAAGCGATTGCTCAGTACTCACCAATTTACGTCTTTCATCATCAGACATGATCCCGCCGTCAATTGCCTTTTTTGTTGCTGCTTTTTGTACGGCAGTGTCTAACTCAGATTGCTTACAGAGCCCCAACGCAACCGGATCGATAGGTTGAATATTTGAAATGTTCCAGTGGGTTCGTTCACGGATAGACTGAATAGTTGGCTTAGTTGTGCCTACAAGTTTGGATATTTGGCCATCGGTTAATTCGGGATGAAATTTGACCAACCAATAAATCGAAGCAGGTCTATCTTGCCGTTTTGATAATGGTGTATATCGAGGGCCACGCCTTTTTTCCTCTCCTACGGCTGCAGGATTATGTTTTAGAACTAACTTATAGAGCGGATCCGCTTCAGCTTTTTTAATGTCGTCAGCATCTAGTTGGCTGTTAGAAATAGGATCAAATCCCTTTACCCCGGTTGCCACGTCCCCGTCAGCTATACCTTGAATTTCTAATTCATGCATTCCAACAAAATCTGCAATTTGTTTAAATGTAAGCATAGTGTTATCAACTAGCCAAACAGCTGTCGCCCTTGCCATGATAGGTTTAGCCATTTTTTATCTCCTTCATACAATTCACAACCACCTGAATTCAGGCGCCCATCCTAAAGGAATTATCCGATAATAGGGGAACTGGAGTTGCTATAACGATTTTTTTAAAAAAGTGAAGTCTTATTAATAAATTTATTACCAACCCGTATTTATCTGACTAGATCTAGAGAAAAGGTTTATCATCAATAAATCCAGGATAGAATTCGTTGAAATACTATCTAAAGATCAAAACTTGTTATTGAAAAAATTTTGTGGCGAAATATTTTAACAATAAAAGTATATAAATAGTATTTTTGTTGCGCTGCAGTTGTGAAATTATTAAAAGATAGAAAATTTTGAGGGGACTCGTTTGATGGCTCATGATGGACAACACGACCTTATGGTTTCAATGCCAATTTTGGGAAATGTTTTAGGTTTAGCTAGAGAAACAATTAAGCCTTTAGAGACACTAAACCAAAAAGCCATAGACAAGCTAAGCGATCTAGTCACAATAGAAGGCAAGGTCTCATCTTCAAAGATAGAAAAACATCAAGCTGCTGCCCATGGCGTAGCTTGGCTTGCAACCTACACAGAAAGCATTAGCCAAATGGTGAAATGGGCTGAAAGTCTTTCTCAAGAAAAGAAGTTTGGTCAGCCAGAACAGCTTTTACTTCAAATTGGTGTCAGCGAATACCTTGGGCAAATTGTTGGTGGAATTATGATGAGCCAAGGTGAAATCTTTAGGCTTAATGATATTGGTTTGAGTAATTTAGACTTATCAGAGTTTCAAACAAAGGCAGTGCAGGAACTTTCAAATAAAGGCAACACTCAACAAGCTCGCACACAATTAGTTGATATCATGCTGGAGCATTCAGCCAATATAACAGTCGGTGATTGCGGATTGGACGAAGATTTAGAAATGATAAGAGAGCAATTTAGAAAGTTCTCGATTGATAGAATTGAGCCGCACGCACATGATTGGCATTTGAAAGACGAACTAATTCCTCTCCAAGTGATTTCAGAATTATCAGAGTTGGGCGTTTTTGGACTGACCATCCCCGAGGAATACGGCGGACTTGGTTTAAGTAAGGCATCAATGGCGGTTGTCTCGGAAGAATTATCCAGAGGATACATAGGCGTTGGCTCGCTGGGCACCAGGACCGAAATTGCAGCTGAATTGATTCTTTGCGGCGGTACAGAAGAACAAAAAAAACATTGGCTACCAGGTTTAGCCAACGGTGAGATTTTACCAACTGCAGTTTTTACAGAGCCCAATACAGGCTCTGACTTGGGAGCGCTTCAAACAAGAGCCATAAAATCCGAGAATGGCGACTACCAAATTACTGGCAACAAGACTTGGATCACACACGCATCTCGCACTCATGTTATGACCTTACTTGCACGGACCGATCCGGACACAAAAGATCATCGGGGGTTATCTATGTTTCTAGCCGAAAAGCAACCTGGAACTGATGATAATCCTTTTCCAGACAAGGAAATATCTGGTAGTGAAATCGAAGTCTTAGGCTATAGAGGTATGAAAGAGTATGAAATGGCCTTTGACAAATTTATTGTGGCTAAACCGAACCTTCTAGGCGGTCAGGAAGGAAAAGGTTTCAAACAACTTATGCAAACATTTGAAAGTGCAAGAATTCAAACTGCAGCACGAGCCGTTGGAGTTGCTCAGGCCGCTTTAGATGAGTCCTTAAATTATGCAAAAGATAGAAAACAGTTTGGAAAATCACTAATCAACTTTCCTCGGGTTATAAATAAATTAGCAATGATGGCTGTAGAAATTATGATCGCTCGGCAGCTGACTTACTTCAGCGCATATGAAAAAGACAACGACCGCCGATGTGATCTTGAGGCTGGCATGGCAAAACTACTTGGCGCAAGAGTCGCCTGGGCTGCAGCAGATAACGGGCTTCAAATACACGGTGGAAATGGATTTGCTTTAGAATATAAAATTAGCCGTATTCTTTGTGACGCTAGAATTCTGAATATTTTTGAGGGTGCAGCAGAAATCCAAGCCCAAGTTATAGCACGCAGATTGTTGGAAACTTAAATTAAATAAAGCTTACCCTAGATAAAATTTACCGAAGCTATAAGCTCACATCTGGCAAAAACTCACTTGGAATATTATTTTCATTTAATAGTAAAAATTCTGAAAAAACTTTTCCCATATGGGGAGCCATACCTAAGCCTATTTTAAAGCCACCATTCATTATGAATTCTGATGGAAAAAGTGGATGTTTGCCTAATACTGGTGCTCTAGACCGTGAACGCGGCCGCACATTTGCCCAAGTGTAGATTGGATCTTTACCCTTTAGTTCTGGTAATATGTTTGAAGCCTTTAAAATCAAAGCTTTTAAATTATCATCGGTAGTCTCGTCTTGTTCAAAACTATGTTCAGATGTTGAACCAACAGCAACTGTACCATCAAAATGTGGGATAAAGTGTAAAGTTTCTGCAAAAAGTTGTGCTGAATTTGGCTTTGTTAATTTAAATAACGCCGCCTGCCCTTTTACTCCGTTTCCAAAATTGTTTTCTAATTTTCTTGATATTCTACTGAGGTCATGAACACCCGTTGCCCAAACAACTTTACCTTGATTTTTTCCTTCTAAAAGAAACTCACACCCTTTGTTTCTCAAGGCTTGAGCTAAGGACAAACAAGCCAATCTAGGATGAATTATTGCAGATAATGTATCAAAGATCCAAAGGCCTGTGGGTGACGTTAATTTCCAATCTTTGCTATTATCTATGATCTCCCAAGTTGCAAAATTTTTCCAAAGATTATCTGCACTTTCTTTCCTTTTTTGAGCCAAGGTAACGCTGGGTTCATCCATCAATGGCTGCAGTCTACCAGTCCTTCTATATCCACTTTTCAATCCAGAAACACTATCTACAGATCTCCAAAATTTCTGACCATAAAGCAAACTTTTAAGTTGGAATTGTTTTTTAGTGTTCCAGTTCTCTGGAACATGAGGTGCTAGCGCTCCTACGATACCACCACTGGCTCCATTTGCGATTCCATTTGGATCAATTACTCTCACTGACGCGTCCAATTTGAGACAATGCCAGGCGAGTGTTAGCCCCATAATTCCAGCACCTCTTATCGTGATGTCTATCATTCGCTCCTGTCACCTGCTAATACATCAGCGATAGAGGTGACAAAAGAAAAGTGCAAGCCTTTGAGAAACTATAATTACCCAAATCTGGTTTGGCGAAATGATCGAATCCCCATAGCTCAAAAATTTGATGACCCTTACTACTCGCTGGATAATGGGTTGGAGGAAGTACGGCATGTTTTTTTGGACGGTAATAAACTTCCTCAAAGGCTGAAGGATGGTTTCAAGATTGCCGAATTAGGATTTGGGACTGGGCTGAACTTTTTATCAACTCTGTGGCAATGGAGACGTAAAAAACAAAAAGGAATGCTCTCTTATACTTCCTTTGAAGCTTTTCCTATGAAGCCAGAAGAGATGATCAAGGCACAAAGTGAATTTGGTGAGTTGAGCAATATTAAACATGAGTTGTCATCTCTTTGGAGCAAGCTCCTAGAAAAAGGAGAACTATATGGGAGTGACTACCACTTGGAACTTATTTTGGGTGATGCACGACGCACAATTAAAAATGTAAATATACAGGCTGATTGTTGGTTCTTGGACGGTTTTTCTCCAGCTAAAAATCCAGAGCTGTGGGAGAAAGAATTATTGAATGATGTCTTTAGATGTACAGCTAATAAAGGTACACTATCAACCTACTCTGCCGCAGGTATTGTACGCAGAAATTTAAGTTCAGCAGGCTTCGAAGTTAAACGAATTTCCGGTTTTGGGCGCAAGCGACATATGACAACAGCTATAAAAAAATTATGACAGATAATCCGAAATTAGGGATATCGTTTATGGCAATAACTATGCTGCTTTTTGCTATTCAAGATGGGATATCACAATATCTGGCGCGCGAGTACAATGTTTTTTTTATTGTTATGGTTAGGTACTGGTTTTTCGCTATCTTTGTGATTGTTTTATGTTCACGACAACCTGGTGGGCTCCGTAGGGTTGTATCAACAAAACAGCCTTTTTTACAGATTTTTCGTGGAGCATTGCTCGCTTTAGAAGTTATTGTGATGATTACGAGTTTTACTTTGTTTGGCTTGATCGAGAGCCATGCTATTTTTTCAATTTACCCACTATTGGTAGCGGCATTATCTGGACCAGTTTTGAAAGAATATGTTGGTTGGAAACGGTGGGCTGCAATTTTTATCGGTTTTGTTGGTGTGATGATAATATTGAAACCAACCAATAATGTGTTCTCTTTGCAGGCAATAATTCCTTTTTTTGCTGCTTTTATGTTTGCTTTGTACAGTCTCCTGACAAGATATGCAGCCCGCCAAGACAGTACAATGACTTCATTTTTCTGGACTGGGATAATTGGAGCAATTGTAATGTCGGTTATCGGAAGTGGCTACTGGGTTCCCTTGGAGGCTGTAGACTTGGCCTGGTTAGGTCTACTATGTATTCTTGCGTGCTTGGCCCATTATTTACTCATAAAGTGTTACGAATTGTCAGAGGCAAGTTCGCTTCAGCCTTTCGCTTATTTACAACTTCTCTTCGCAACAATTATTGGTCTTTGGATATTTAGTGAAAATCTAGAGATACATCTTGTTATCGGCGCATTACTGGTTGTGCTCGCTGGATTATTCGCTTTTTGGCGTGAGAGGCAAAAGACCTGAACCTTTGAGATAAAAATAAAAAGAAGCAGGAGGTTTTTTGTTCAGTCGTACTTTGTAATTTGGAAGACTTTCTGAAACTCGCATGACATAATTACGTGTTTCTTCAAAAGGAATACTTTCAACCCACTGAACCAAGTCAACTTTTGGGTTTCGTGGATCTCCCAGAAGCTGAATCCAACGGTCAGCGCGAGATGGACCAGCATTATACGCAGCTGCCATAAGAATTGGATTTCCATCATACCTTTCAGAGAGCTCTTCTAGATATGCTATGCCAATCTTCGCATTGTACTTCCAATCTGATAACATTTTTTCAGATGAAAATTTCAAGCCAAGCCTTCTTGAAACTTCTTTAGCTGTATTTGGCATTACTTGCATCATGCCAAGAGCTCCAACAGGTGATGTAATTTTTGGATAAAACTCGCTCTCTCTACGCGCTATAGCCAATGTCATTTCTGGAGGAATTTTTTGTTTTAGATCTGCCACTGGGTGAAGTGCAAAATAAGGCCTTGGGAAAACCTTACTTTGACTTGCTGCTCTTTTTGCTACCATGACAAGCTCGTGTGATTTTTGTTTTTCTGCCAAAAAGTCTACTAATCTTAATATATCTTCATCAGATAATGTTTCGGTTAAATGGGTGAGAAAGCGCTCTGCAAGCACTTCTCTATTTGAGGAGAACAATAGCAGAGCTGCTTTAAAAACTGACCCTTTTAAAAAACTTGCTTTCTTCCAGGATTTGGAGTGAGGGGTATTTAAAGCTTTTATATCTACTGTCCTTCCCACTTTTTCGGCTGCCAGCAAACCGTAGTAGGTTTCCCAACGATCGGCTCCAATTTGATAAATTTGTTGCGCAACATCCATCTTGCCTTGTTTTTCATATGTTCTCCCGAGCCAGTAGAAACCACGGCCCAACGAAATTGGGGCATCTACCGCTATTAAAAAATTCTTGAAATGCTTCAGAGCTAGTTCTGCGTCATTCAACTTTTCTAATGCTAAATAACCAGAAAGCCATTCTAGAACAGCATAAGTATCACCTTCTTCAAGATAGTGATTAGACGAAATATTATAGGCCTTTTTGTATTGTTTGTTGTACATCAGATCACGAGCTAAAATTTCTCTTCTTTCAGCCCATTTTGACGGCTGGGACAGATGCCTGGCTGATTTACTATAGTCTTCTAAAACTTGAAGAGCCGAATCCCGAAGATTATTTCTCAGGCGCCATTCAAAACGAGCATGCATCACAATAGGATGTTTCTTCCATTCTGGAGGTAGGGAATTAATTTTTGCAGATACATTTTTTTTATTTGCATAGAGGGAGAAAACGGTATCGGCCACCGCCTTCTGAATATCACTCAATAGAAAAGACATAGCCTTTAATGAAGCTTTATCTTTTTCCCATAAAAGAAACTCAAACCGATTATCTTTTAAAGGAAGTAGATTTGTTCGAAAATTTTCAATAATCTCGAAAGTTGTACTCTTATTCATACTTTGATCAGCCCAGGCTGCTTGAGCAACAAGACCTGCCTTAAATTTTTGCCCGTCCCGTTTCAGTGCAAGTGCATAAACTAGGCTTCCCAAACCAGTTTGCGGTTTTTCCAATTCAAAGAAGGTTAAAATCTGCTTATCCTGGGCACTCAAAAAGGTTTTTTCAGATCTCTTCCTGAGATAAGGTAGCCCTGGCCAGTCAGAATTTTGTTTCAAAAAAAACAAAGCTTGACCGGGTGTTCCTAAACCTTCTCTTAAATAATGCCATAAAATAATAGAGTAGCCTAAATCCCCATCTTTATCAGCAAGTAGGAAAGCTTTATCCCAGTCTTCATTTTCCATAGCATTGAATGCCAGTTCTAAAGGTCTTACCGGCGCCTGAGCATCTGCTGTGGTGAAAAACAAAAAAAGAAATAATGTAATATATCGCAACTTTGCTTGCATTTTTGATCCAGAACCTAAATACGATAATTTAAGTGTACTGTGCATTTTAAGTTAAGCAATGTTGCTTCTTAGGAAATTCTTAGTTTGCATATAAAATATAAGGAGTGTTTCATGTTTAAAGGATCATTACCAGCGATGGTCACACCTTTCAATAACGGCGAAGTAGATGTGAACGAGCTGAAGAAACTTGTAAATTGGCATATAGAACAAGGCAGTCACGGACTTGTACCCGTAGGTACAACCGGTGAAAGTCCAACCCTAACACATACTGAACATGAGCAAGTGGTTAGCGAAGTTATTAATGAAGCAGCCGGTAGAGTCCCCGTTATAGCTGGCGCCGGCTCCAATAATACTGCCGAGGCAATTAGATTTGTAGAACATGCTAAAAATGTGGGTGCAAACGCTGCTCTGGTAGTTACTCCTTATTATAATAAGCCAACTCAGGTAGGCCTGGTAGCGCACTTCACTGAGTTAGCAAAGATTGGTCTTCCAATAATTATCTATAATATCCCTGGTCGATCTGTGGTAGATATGTCACCTGAAACTATGGGTGAATTAGCAAAATTGAATGAGATTATAGGTGTAAAAGATGCGACAGGCGACTTAGCCAGAGTTTGTGACCAACGTTTGACGTGTGGTGATGACTTTATTCAACTGTCGGGAGAAGATGCGACAGCACATGGGTTTAATGCGCAAGGAGGCGTTGGTTGTATTTCTGTTACTGCAAATGTTGCTCCGGGGCTTTGTTCAAAGATGCAGGAAGCAACCCTAGCAGGTGACTATTCCCTAGCTCTCAAGATTCAAGATAAATTAATGCCTTTGCATAAGGCTATTTTTACAGAACCTGGTCTAGTTGGTGCAAAGTATGCAATGAGTAAATTAGGGCTATGTAAAGATGAGGTACGTCTTCCACTTACTCCACTCTCTGAACCGACCAAACAAAAAATTAATTCAGCACTTAAGCATGCAGATCTATTTTGATCAAAATTACAGAAAGCAGTTTATTTATTTTAACTTGATTTTAGACTTAAAGACCGCAAATCTTTTACTATGAATAAACTGACTCCATTTCCTAGCCGAAAATCGTTTCAAGTAATTTCATTTGATCGTAAAGAGTTAGCAATTATATTATCTATCTATGGCAAAATGGTGGCTGCTGGTGAGTGGAGAGACTATGGCATTTCGGCACTTTACGACGTGGCAGTATTTTCAATTTTTCGCAGAACAGCGGAAAACCCCCTTTATCGAATAGAAAAACGCCCAAAGTTACGAAATAAACAAGGCGAATATGCGGTAATAGGTATGGATGGCCAAATTTTAAAAAGAGGTCATGATTTGAAAAAAGTAATACATGTTTTAGAGCGTAAATTAATTAGAGCCGTCGTATAAACTCACAGACTAAAGTGTTGTAATCAAAAACTTTGTTTCAAAAATAATTCAAAATATAAAACTACTACTAGACAAAGAACAAAACAAGAACATATTTATTTGTATGTTTGCTGAATTATCAATAATATCAAACTTTACATTTTTAACTGGGGCTTCACATCCTGAAGAATATATGATGCGTGCTGCGCTTCTTGGCCTACCGGCTATTGCAATAACTGATGTCAATTCAGTTACTGGAATCGTGAGAGCATACAGTGCAGAACGAGATATAAAGCGCTTCGTAAAAGAGCGTGAAAGTAAAAACTTAATAGGCCCCCCCCGACCTAAAAATATTAAAAAGCCTCCTTCACTAAGTCTAGATACGGTACCGAGATTGATACCTGGATCAAAATTTAAGTTAATAGATGGATTTGAAATAACAGTATTGCCTAAGTCACGCAAAGGGTGGGGCACATTATGCCGGTGTCTTTCTAAAGGTAGATTACGTAATAACAAAGGTTTATGTGATTTGGTTATTGGTGAAATCACTGAAGAACTAGATGACGTGGTACTCCTTATTCACTCACCAGAAACCCCATGGGACTTGAAAAGATCAAAGCTTTGGTTAGAGAACAGCACCCTTCTTAAAAACAAATTTAATCAAGATGTCTATGTAGTATTGAGACCAGAATATGATGGAATCGATCCTAAAAGATTCAAATACGTCAGGAAACTATCCGAAATTATTAGATGTGATCTCGTTGCTAGTGCGCATCCAATTATGCACCATAGCAAACGCCGCAAACTAGCAGACGTTCTAACAGCAATTCGCCTAGGTAAAAATGTAGATCAATTAGGAAAAAACGCACTACCAAATGCAGAAAGGCGCCTACGTTCATATACTGAAATACTTAAGATTTTTTCTAGGTACCCAGAAGCAATAAACAATACGATCCGTATTTTAGATAAATTACAGTTTTCATTAGATGAGCTGAGATATCAGTATCCACTGGAAATAAACAATGGGGAAACACCACAAAAACGTCTTAAAAGATTAGCTATTGAGGGACTCAATTGGAGGTATCCTTCGGGAGCCCCCAAAAAAGTGCAATCCACGCTAAATCACGAACTAAACCTTATAGGCAAATTAAAATATGAACCTTACTTCCTAACTGTTCATGACATCGTTACTTTCGCACGAAGCCGTAACATTTTGTGCCAAGGTAGAGGTTCTGCAGCAAACTCAGTTGTTTGCTACTGCCTTGGGGTCACATCAGTCAGCCCAGAAATTGGAACAATGGTTTTCGAGAGATTTGTTTCTGAAGCACGCGACGAACCCCCTGATATTGATGTTGATTTTGAACACGAACGTAGAGAGGAAATTATACAGTACATTTACAATCGCTATGGTCGGCATCGCGCTGGCCTTTGCTCAACAGTGATTCATTATAGAGGCAAGCGCGCTGTTCGAGAGGTTGGTACTGCAATGGGTCTCAGTAAAGATACAGTCAGTGCTTTGTCATCCCAACTATGGGGGTTTTTCAGTACAAAAAAGTTAGAGGGAAAACGTATACGTGAGATTGGTTTAAATCCGTTAGATCGGCATTTAAACCTCACACTTAAAATTATTGATGAAATTATTGGTTTCCCAAGACATTTGAGCCAGCATGTGGGTGGTTTCGTAATAACTGAAGGACGCTTAGACGAGTTAGTCCCAATTGAAAATGCCTCAATGGAGGACCGAACTGTCATAGCTTGGGACAAAGATGATATTGATGCCCTCGGTATATTAAAAGTAGATATCCTTTCATTAGGCATGCTGACCTGCATCAGAAAAAGCTTTGACATGATTCAACAATATTTTGGTGATGATTATACCTTAGCAAATCTACCCGCCGAAGATCCCAAAGTTTATGATATGTTGTGCCGCGCTGATAGTATTGGTGTTTTTCAAGTAGAAAGTCGTGCTCAAATGAATTTTTTACCTAGAATGAAGCCTCGGTGCTTTTATGACCTTGTTATTCAGGTTGCAATTGTGCGGCCGGGACCAATTCAAGGTGATATGGTACATCCCTACATTCGCCGCAGAAATGGTGAGGAAGTTGTCAATTTCCCTTCAGACAAGCTTGGAGAAGTATTAGGGAAAACTCTTGGCGTTCCTCTTTTCCAAGAGCAAGCAATGCAAATTGCAATTATAGGCGCTAATTTCAGCCCCGATGAAGCTGACCGCTTAAGAAGAGCGCTTGCAACTTTTAAAAAACACGGAAATGTCAGTGAATTCTTAAACCGATTTATTAATGGTATGCTCAAGAACGGATATGATGAAAACTTTGCAAAGCGATGCTTTTCTCAAATTGAAGGTTTTGGCTCATATGGTTTTCCTGAAAGTCATGCTGCTAGCTTTGCACTATTAGTATATGCAAGTGCATGGGTTAAATTTCATTATCCACAAATATTTGCATGCTCCCTACTAAACTCTCAGCCCATGGGATTTTATGCACCCGCACAAATTATCAGAGACGCAAAAGAACATAATGTAACTATAAATCCGGTATGCATAAACCGTAGTCTCTGGGATAACACACTTGAACCTGACGGATGTGGAGGTCATGCTGTCCGGCTTGGTTTCAGACAAATTAAAGGGATTAAGGAAGAGGATGCAATCTGGATCAATGCAACCCGAGGAAATGGTTATTCCTCCATTCATGATGTTTGGCGCCGTGCAGGGATATCGCCAAATTTATTAGCTCGTCTTGCAGAAGCAGATGTTTTTTTTGCTCTTGGATGCTCTCGCCGTGAAGCTCTGTGGGAAGCAAAGTCAATAAGGGCTAATAAACCCCTACCCTTATTTTCAGGCGACCTTGGTGATGAATTTATAAACGAACCCACCGCTAATTTACCAGCCATGACAACCGGTGAGGAAATTATTGAAGATTATGCTGCGCTCCGGTTCAGTCTTCGCGCGCACCCTATTGCTTTGTTACGTTCCTATCTTACGCCAGTTCAATGAAGTAATAATTAAACTACCAAACTAAAATGGCGCTTTTGATCGAAAGGACATACCTCTTCCACTCTCGGGATGATTTAACCTTAATTCTTCTGAGTGAAGCATCAATCTATCATAGTTAACTGCTTCTCCTTCTGCATACAAAGGATCGCCTAAAATTACATGCCCCATAGCCATACAATGCACACGTAATTGATGTGATCTGCCAGTTTTAGGGTTTAATTTCAAACGACTTTCTTTTTGATCAGCTCTGACACGACGCCAGTTCGTAATTGCCGGCTTACCAGTCTCATAGCAAACTTTCTGCAATGGCCGATTTGGCCAATCGACAATGATTGGCTTTTCAATTATTCCTGATTTTTCCAATACTTGCCCCGAAACACGAGCAACGTAAGTCTTTTTAATCAGTCTCTTTTCAAACTGCATTGAGAGTTGTCTTTGAGAATGTTTACTCATGGCATAAACAATTAGACCTGACGTATCGCAATCCAAACGGTGAACTAATAGAGCCATTGGAAAAATTTCATGTATTCTGTTAAGCAAACAGTCTTGTAAGTGCATACCGCGACCCGGAACCGACAGCAAACCTTCTGGCTTGTTCACGACTAGAATATCAGAATCTTCATAAACAATATCTACCGGTGTAGCTGGAGGAGAATATTTTCGCTGCTTCATTCCTAAGCCGGTACGAAATTTTACTCCAACAAACAAGTCAATCTATTCGGATCCAAAGTTACCAAGCATTTTGATCTTTAAAAAAGACAGAAATTTTATTGTATTAAATGGAAAATTTATCAATTACTTGAAGACATGACTTAACTTAAAGCGATTTATCAATGCCCCTAGAAGATTGGATTATTTTTACAGGCTTTTGGACACTCTTTGTTGCAATGCCTGGACCAAACGCACTCAATTGTATCGCTAGTGCAAGTGAATTTGGTTTCAGAAAAAGTCTAGTTTGTGTAGCAGCCATATTAAGCCAAGCAACACTATTTTTGGCACTCACTATTCTTGGATTATCGTCCATAATCGTAAATACTCCTGAAACACTCATAATTTTAAAAATAATAGGGGTTATTTTTCTCGTTTATATTGGCATTAGGGGCCTGATAGATGCTGGAAAATACACCCAACCTAAATTTTCATTTAGCTCTTTATTTTTGAAATCATTTTTAATTGCGACAATAAATCCAAAGTCCCTCGCTGGATACCTGGCTGCATTTACTATCGTTATAAACCCTGACGTCGCAATCAGAACTCAGATGTGGGCAATTGTACCAACCGCCCTTACAATCACCTGTTTAAATTATACAAGTCTCTGTGCTTTTGGAGCTTTTTTAAAAGTTAAAGCAGCCACAGTGACACTAAATATTCAACTTCGTAGAGTGTTGTCACTTTGTTTCATTTTGTATGGAGTAGTACTGGCATTTTTGACAATTTAAAAAAAATCCAATTAATCAGACTTTTCATGTTTAAATCTTTTAAAATTGTAATAAAATTTATTTAGAGATCGCTGTAAAATAACAGGGGAGATTATTTTATGTCTGACTTTCCAAAAGAAGCTAAAGTTGTAATTATTGGCGGTGGGGCTGTTGGTGCAAGCTCGCTATATCACCTAGCCAAAGCTGGTTGGACAGATTGCGTTTTATTGGAGAAAAATGAATTGACCGCTGGGTCTACTTGGCACGCTGCAGGTAACGTACCCACATTTTCGACTAGTTGGTCGATAATGAATATGCAGAGATATTCGACAGAACTATACGCAAGACTTGGTGAAGAAGTTGATTACCCGATGAATTATCATCAGACCGGATCTTTGCGCCTGGCGCATTCTGAAGAGCGTCTCCAAGAATTCAAGCGTGCCGCAAGCATGGGCAAATATCAGGGAATGGATATAGAAATACTAACGCCAAAAGAGGCTAAAAGTTTATATCCTTTTCTAGAGATACATGATCTTGCTGGCGCACTGTATGATCCGAATGATGGTGATATAGACCCAGCACAACTCACTCAAGCTTTAGCCAAAGGAGCACGAGATCTAGGAGCCAAAATACTTCGCTTTACTCCAGCAATTGGGGTCACCCAAAAGAACGACAAAACGTGGACTGTTCATACGGAAAAAGGTGATGTTAACTGTCAATACGTTGTGAACGCTGCAGGATACTATGCTCAACAAGTGGGTGAATGGTTTAAACCTTACGGTGGTAGAACTGTACCTATGATGGTTATGAGCCACCAATATCTTCTATCTGAAGAAATCCCTGAGATTGAAAACTACGCCAAAAAGTCCGGTAAAAAACTGCCTTTATTACGAGATGTAGATATTTCCTATTATTTAAGGCAGGAGAAAAATGGCTTTAACCTGGGACCCTATGAACCAAATTGTAAGGCACATTGGGCCACTGAAGACGACCCTATGCCAGACGATTTTAGTTTTCAGTTATGGAACGATGACTTAGATCGAATAGAAGATATTGTTTCTGATGCCATGGAGCGCGTTCCACTATTAGGGACTTCTGGCGTAAGTAGAATTATAAATGGCCCAATTCCATATGCCCCCGATGGGCTTCCACTGATCGGACCCATGCCTGGTGTTGAAAATGGATTTGAAGCCTGTGTTTTTACTTTTGGTATTGCACAAGCTGGAGGCGCTGGAAAAGTTCTATGCGAGTGGATTACTGAAGGCGTTACAGAATGGGATATGTGGTCATGCGATCCAAGAAGATATACGGACCATACCGATCATGAGTATTGTGTTGCAAAGGGTATGGAAGTTTACGGTAACGAGTACGCTATGCATTTCCCTTGGCATGAATGGCCAGCTGGTCGAAATAAAAAACTCTCGCCTGCTCACAACCTTGTTTTGAAAAACGGTGGCCAGATGGGTGCCTATAACGGGTGGGAGCGTGCTAATTGGTTTGCACAAGAGGGCGACGATACATCAGAAGAAACAACAAAGACCTGGAAAAGGTCAGGCCCTTGGGAAAAACGGATTAAAGAGGAATGTGAAGCTGTGAAAGATTCTGTTGGGGTTTTGGATTTGCCAGGCTTTAGCCGATTTGAATTAAGCGGTGATGGTTCCGCCGAATGGTTACGTTGCCAGATAACAGGCGGCTTGCCAAAAATTGGCCGAATAAATCTTGCTTATTTTGCGGATGAGAGAGGGCGCATTCTGACAGAGATGTCAGTCATGCGACATAGTGAAGATCACTTCACTTTGATTACTGCGGCTTCTGCTCAGTGGCACGACTATGAACTTTTAAGTCGGTCACTCTCAAAGGGGTTAGCTCTTACTGATATTACAAATGAATATGGCACATTGATTGTAACCGGGCCCAAAAGCCGTGCCTTATTCCAATCTTTGAATACCGAAGCTGACCTAGAAGCTAGTTGGCTAACGCACCAAAAAGCAAAAGTTAAAGATATAGATTGTAATTTAGTCAGAGTAAGCTTCGCAGGAGAATTAGGATGGGAAATACACGCATTAAATAAGGATATAGCAGCTTTGTATGAATTATCTGTGCAAGCAGGTGCAAAACCTTTTGGCATGTGGGCCTTAAATTCACTCCGAATTGAAAAAGGCTATAGAGCATGGAAAGGAGATTTATCTACTGATTATTCCATGCTTGAAGGAGGGCTCGAAAGGTTTATCAAGTTTGAAAAACCTCAATCCTTTCCAGGAAAGCTGGCACTGCAAAATGAAAAACAACAAGGCAGCACCAAAAAATTTGTAACCCTGGTAGTAGATGCTGAAGAGTTTGATGCGCCGTACATGTCAACTTTATGGCATAATGGTGAAGTTGTAGGGGAAACAACATCAGGCGCTTGGGGTTACAGGGTCAATGAGTCAATTGCTTTGGGAATGTTAAGAAGTGACTTGGCCAGGCCTAACATAAATCTGGAAATAGAAATTTATGGAGAACGTAGAAAAGCAGTAGTACAGGAAAACGACGCACTTTGGGATCCACAAAATGAAAGGCTGCGAGCTTGAGATGGGCTAAGAAGTTAGCCACAAAATTTAAAATTATTTAAAATTACTTCACTTTTTAAGCAAAAGGAACTTATACGGAATGTCCGAAATTACTCTACTTGATGGATCGATTGGTCAGGAACTTGTGAAGAGATCAGGGGAAAAACCCACACCCCTATGGTCTACGACAGTTATGCTTGATAATAGCAAGTTACTCTCGGAAGTACATGATGAGTACTTCTCGATGGGTGCCACTGTTGCAACAACCAATACATATCCTGTTCTTAGGGATAGATTAGAAAGAGTTGGCTTAGAAGGCAGATTGGAAGAGCTTTGGGATAAAGCAATTGATACAGCAATTAGCTCAAAAAAAAGAAATGGCTATGGTCAGGTTGCTGGATCAATTGGACCTCTGCATGCAAGTTATCGTCCTGATTTAATTCCAGATGCTATAGAAGCCTCAAAAGAATACAAAGATGTAATAAATCATCTGGGCGCAAAATGTGACGTTTTGCTGATTGAAACAGTGAGCTCAATAGAACACGCGAAGGCTGCTTTAATTGCTGCTAAAAATGTGGATATTCCAATTTGGATAGCATTTACGACAGAAGATTTTGATGGGACAAAACTCCGGTCGGGTGAAAAGCTTTCTTTGGCTAAAGACCTCCTGAGCGAATATAAAGTGGATGTTATTTTAGTAAACTGCTCGCGGCCAGAGGTAACTAAGGATTCATTAAATATAATAGCTGATTTTAACAGACCGTTTGGAGCATACGCAAATGGGTTTACTAAGATAACATCTGGTTTCTTAGAAGATTTTCCAACAGTCGATGCACTGAAAGAAAGACATGATTTAAGCCCCAAGGAATATGCAAAATTTGCAATGGAATGGGTTGAAATGGGCGCAACTATCATTGGTGGGTGCTGTGAAGTTGGCCCCAGACATATTGAACAGCTTGCTAAAGAACTGAGAGATAATGGGCACAAAATAGTGTGAGGACAGTATGAGCAACATTCCAGAACATGCACGAGTGATAATTATTGGCGGTGGCGTAATTGGATGTTCGGTTGCATATCACTTATCTAAACTGGGTTGGAAAGACGTTCTATTACTTGAAAGAAAGCAGCTAACTTCCGGAACAACTTGGCATGCTGCTGGACTGATTGCACAGTTACGTGCAACGGCTAACATGACGAAGCTAGCCAAATATAGTCAGGAACTTTATGGGACATTAGAAGAGGAAACAGGTGTTTCGACTGGTTTTAAGCGCGTGGGTTCAATTAATATTGCTCTGACTAAAGAACGTATGGAAGAGTTAAGCCGATCTGCCGCGATGGCGAGAGCATTTGATGTTGCAGTGGAGGAGATTTCTCCCGATGAAGTTTTGGGAAGATACCCACATATTAATTTAGACGGGGTTGTAGGTGGTGTATTTCTCGAAAAGGATGGACAAGGCGATCCCGCTAATATTGCGTTGGCTCTGGCCAAAGGAGCAAAACAAAAGGGTGCTAATATAATTGAAGGGGTAAAAGTAACAAAAATTCTTAAGTCTGGACGATTAGTAACAGGTGTCGATTGGGTCAGTGGCTCAGGAGAGATAGGACATACTACTTGTGAAATGATTGTGAATTGTGCCGGCATGTGGGGACATGAGGTTGGCAAAATGGCAGGTGTAAATGTTCCACTTCACGCCTGTGAGCATTTTTATATAGTTTCGGAACCCATAGAAGGTCTCACCCAATTACCAGTGCTGCGCGTTCTGGATGAGTGTGCATATTACAAAGAAGATGCTGGAAAATTAATGTTGGGAGCTTTCGAACCAAATGCAAAACCCTGGGGATCAGATGGTATTCCTGATGATTTCGAATTTGACCAATTACAGGAAGATTTTGATCATTTTGAGCCCATATTAGAAATGGCCGTTAATAGAATTCCAATGCTGGGTGAGGCAGGCATTCATACTTTTTTCAATGGACCTGAAAGTTTTACTCCAGACGATGCTTATCATTTAGGTCTTGCGCCTGAATTGGATAATTTTTGGGTAGCAGCAGGCTTTAATTCAATAGGCATTCAATCTGCTGGTGGAGCCGGCATGGCTTTGAGCCAATGGATGAACGATGGTCAAAAACCATTTGATCTTGGAGATGTCGATATTTTGAGAATGCATCCATTTCAAGGCAACAAACATTATCTATTCGAGCGCTCAAAAGAAACTTTGGGCCTTTTATACGCAGATCATTTTCCCTTTAGGCAAAAAGAAACTGCGAGAGGTGTAAGACGATCACCTTTTCATTCCTATCTCAAAGATCATGGAGCCGTTTTCGGGGAACTCGCGGGCTGGGAAAGAGCTAATTGGTTTTCAGAAAAAGGTCAAATTCAAGAATATCAATATAGTTGGGGACGCCAAAATTGGTTTGAAAACTCCCATAATGAACACATGGCCGTTCGTAATAATTTAGGTATGTATGACATGTCTTCCTTCGGCAAATTGATGGTTGAGGGGCGAGATGCTGAATCTTTCCTAAACCATATTTGTGGTGGAGATATGTCAGTTCCTCTAGGGAAAATTGTATATACGCAATTTTTGAATTCAAAAGGAGGTATAGAAGCTGATGTAACTGTTACAAGGCTTTCTGAGCTTTCATATTTAGTAATAACACCAGCAATCACAAGATTAGCAGATCAAACATGGATGAGAAGAAACATAGGAAATTTCGAAGTCGTAATCACAGACATCACTGCGGCAGAAGGCGTTTTAGCAATCATGGGACCAAATTCTCGACAATTCATGGAAGCCATAAGCCCTAATGATTTCTCAAATGAAACAAACCCATTTGGAACAGCCCAAGAAATTGAAATTGGAATGGGTTTGGCTCGCGTTCACAGAGTATCTTATGTTGGTGAATTAGGTTGGGAAATTTACGTCAGTACAGATATGGCTGCACATGTTTTCGAAACAATAATGGAATACGCAAAAGACAGTCAGTTAAAGCTTTGTGGCATGCATATGATGGATAGTTGCAGAATTGAAAAAGGTTATAGGCATTTTGGCCATGATATTACCTGCGAGGATCATGTATTAGAAGCAGGTTTAGGGTTTGCAGTAAAAACAGATAAGGAGAAATTTCTTGGGCGTGATGCGGTAGTTGCAAAAAAGGAAGAAGGGTTAGAAATGCGTATGGCTCAATTTCTTCTGAAAGATGCCGAGCCCTTACTCTACCACAATGAACCTATTGTTCGCGATGGAGAAATAGTTGGTTACTTAAGTTCTGGAAATTATGGGCACGCCTTGGGAGGCGCGGTTGGAATGGGCTATTTACCTTGCAAAGGCGAAAAAACATCAGAATTGCTTGCTTCATCTTATGAAATAGACGTAGCTGGAAGTCGTGTTGAAGCAGAAATTTCCTTCAAACCGTTATATGACCCTACGGGCGCGAGAACGAAAGCCTAAAAATACTATCTTAGTTTTGGCGGCTGCAAAGCTGTCTTATTTTTGACATCGCTAGCAGCATTCTTAACTTCGCCAACCTCAGGAAACTCAAGCTTAATACCTATCTGACGGATTTTAGTACAGGCTTCATCATCATAACTAAAATGCGCCACATCAATATTTCCCAAATTAATATCGGTAAAAGAAAGAACCTCGTTGATTGATTTTACTATTGCTTGCTGTGCAGAATTTTGAACTCCCATTAAGCAAATGAGATGAGAAGTTTCATCCTCATTATATTCGACAGCACAAATCCAAATTTCATCAAATAATCCAACCGCAGGCATAAGTTTTTCTTGCAGTGCCTTAAACAGAACCTCGGGAAACGCTATAGCACGAAGAAATTTTTTAGGGGTAGTTTGTACCAACTTGGGAGTTTCATCCAAAACATTTACAAACCATTCAATAATCTCCCATGGAAGCAGCAATTCACATTCGGAAACACCTAAATTAATCCCTAATCCTGTTTTTTCTTCTAGCAGCATCTTTGCCATGACACGGCCGGTAACTTCCGCAAATGCGGCAGCCTCCCCATAGAATTCAGAAAGTTTCTCTTCGCTATCAAATGCTAGAGCAAAATTGTTGCCCTCAAGCTGGATAAATTTGAGCTCAAGTATTTCGTTGCTAGGTTCCTGCTCGAGTAACAAGAATAAATTTGTATCCGCAAGCACTCCATAATAATTGAGACGGGCATCATTATTTTCTGGATTCTGCGACATTTCTAAAAAAGCTTTGTTAAGCTGTTTCATTTTTTAAAATGCCTCTAACTTTATTTCTCAATACAGGTACTAGTTCTTTCTCAAACCAGAAATTTTTCTTTACCCAAGCTCTATTTCTCCACGAAGGGTGTGGAATAGGTAAAATCTCGGGAGCATAAAGTCGCCAATCCTTCACAAGACTAGACACAGTGAAATTGGTATCAAGATGCCATTTTTGAGCGAAAGATCCTACAAGAAGTTTTAATTTTAAATTTTGGAAATTCTCTAGAATTGAAGAACGCCAAGTTGTTGCACAAATTTTGGGTGGCGGTAAATCACTTCCTTTTTCATCATAACCTGGAAAGCAAAAAGCCATCGGGATTATAGCTATATTTCTCTCATCATAAAAATCATCTTTATTCAAACCCATCCAATCTCTCAGAATATCTCCTGACGGATCAGAAAACGGAACACCGCTTTCATGTACACGGGCACCAGGTGCTTGGCCAGCAATCAAAATTTTTGCTGTACTTTTACCTCTAATTACCGGTCTAGGGCTATGCCGGGTCTTTGTCTTTGAGAAAATCTCACTACAGATTTTGCAAAGTTTAACTTGCTCAAAGATCTCGCTCACAGCACTAGCTAAATTTTAGCTTTTTTAAGATGAAAAGTGTTCATCCACATTTCGAATAACCACAACTTCTACAAGTCATGCATCCCTCAACCATCTGCATCTCAAATTGGCCACAGCTGGAGCAAGCTTTTGCTTTATTCTCTGAAAAATTAATAACTTGATTTGATTTAGGATCTTCTTTTAGTCCAAGCCCCTCACCTTCAAGAAAACCAATTTTTACCATGTGCGTTTCTAAAACTCCACCAATCGCAGCAAGAATAGAGGGTATATATTTTCCGTTAACCCATGCACCACCACGCGGATCAAATACAGCTTTCAGCTCTTCAACCACAAATGAGACATCTCCTCCTCTTCGGAAAACAGCTGAAATCATTCGTGTCAATGCGACTGTCCAGGCGAAATGTTCCATGTTTTTAGAATTAATAAAAACTTCGAAAGGCCGCCTCGAACCATTCACAAGCGCATCATTTATTGTGACGTAGATAGCGTGTTCACTGTCAGGCCACTTTAACTTATAGGTTGAACCTTCCAACTCGTTGGGCCGATCCAATGGCTCTGACATATATATAACGTCAGCGCCTTCTTCTTCCCTTGGCTTTTCTTCCTGAGAGCTGGAAACAGTCAGCACGGATCCTGTCACATCATTTGGTCGGTAAGTTGTACATCCCTTGCAACCAGTTTCATACGCCTCCATGTAAACACTTTTGAAGGACTCAAAATCAATATCCTCAGGACAATTTATTGTTTTAGAAATTGAACTATCGATCCACCTTTGCGCGGCTGATTGCATTTTAACGTGCTCTAATGGACTAAGTGTTTGGGCATTAACAAAATAGTCTGGAAGAGGAGTGTCACCCTTGAGGTCTCTCCACATTCTCACTGCATAATCGACAACTTCTTCCTCAGTTTTTGAGCCATCTTTTTGCAAAACTTTGCGAGTGTAAGAGTAAGCAAATACTGGTTCAATTCCAGAGCTTACATTCCCAGCGTAGAGACTTATTGTTCCTGTAGGAGCTATTGATGTTAATAAAGCATTCCGAATTCCATACTTTTTAATATCGCTACAAATTTCTTTATCCATTGTCTGCATGGAACCCGACTTAAGAAAGGCCTCTGCATCAAATAATGGGAATGCGCCTTTTTCTTTGGCCAATTCCACAGATGCAGCATATGCAGACTTTGCTAAAATATGCAGCCAGCGCTCTGTTTGCACAGCAGCTTCATCCGAGCCATATCTTAAACCGACCATCAACAAAGCATCAGCCAAGCCAGTTACACCAAGTCCAATTCTTCTTTTGTTTTTGGCCTCCTGAGCCTGCTCTTTTAAGGGAAACTTTGAGGCATCAACAACATTATCCATCATTCGAACAGCTGTTGCGACTAAACTTTCCAGCTCTGCTTCATTAATTTTTGCACCTTTTTCAAAGGGCTTCCCAACTAGTTTCGCAAAGTTAATCGATCCAAGCAGACACGCTCCATAAGGTGGTAATGGCTGCTCTCCACATGGGTTTGTGGCAGAGATAGTTTCGCAATAATTTAGATTATTAAGTTTGTTTATTCTGTCGATGAAAATCACACCTGGCTCAGCATAGTCATATGTGGATTGCATTATTTGATCCCATAACGTCCTAGCTTTCAGTGTTTTGTACACTTCACCATTAAATATTAAATTCCAGTCACCATCATTCTTCACTGCTTCCATGAATGGGTCAGTAACTAGAACTGATAGATTAAACATACGCAAACGTATGGGGTCAGATTTTGCAGAGATAAACTTTTCTATGTCCGGGTGGTCACAACGCATTGTAGCCATCATTGCACCACGCCTTGATCCTGCACTCATGATTGTTCGGCACATTGAATCCCAAACATCCATAAAAGAAAGTGGTCCAGAAGCATCAGCAGCAACTCCCTTAACCAATGCACCATTTGGCCTTATAGTAGAAAAATCATAACCTATCCCGCCACCCTGCTGCATAGTTAGGGCAGCTTCTTTTAACATATTGAAGATACCCTCCATATCATCGGGAATAGTTCCCATAACAAAGCAATTAAATAAGGTTACTTTTCGATTTGTGCCAGCACCTGCTGTTATTCGGCCAGCGGGCAAAAATTTAAAATCTTCTAACGCTGCATAGAATTCTTTTTCCCACTGCTCTCTATCCTTCTCAACACTTGCAAGATCTTTCGCGATTCTTGACCATGTATCCTCAACTGATTTATCAATAGCAGTTCCATCAGCATCTTTTAAGCGATACTTCATATCCCAAATTTGTTCGGCAATTGCCGCATCGAAACGTGACATTTAAAAACCCTTGATAGAAAATCTTAAGAACGGTAGGCAATCACTTTAGTATTTTGAACTCTCTTGGTCAACTTGCTAGTTTTGCTAATGGCACTATCGTTTATACAAGCCTAGGAAATATAATGAGTGAATATGTAAATTTAGTAAAATTGAGCGTAGGATCGCAAACTGTTTCTGACCTAGTTGCATGGCAAAAAAACCCCAGAGCACAGGGAGCAGAGGGTTGCCCCCGTCATGTAACTCGTATGTGGCCAAAGCGCGAAAAAGAGATTGTAAATGGTGGCTCCATTTACTGGGTAATCAAAGGCCAAATTCAATGTAGGCAAAAGATAATTCGTCTTGATGAAATCATTGGTAATGATGGAATAAGGAGATGTGCAATTGTTCTGGATAAAAATTTGATTTTAACCACGATCGCCAACAGGCGCGCTTTTCAGGGTTGGCGTTATCTCAATCCGATAGACTCACCTGGTGACTTAACTGCTATGCGTCAAAATGAAGAGCCCTTACCTCCATCTTTAGCAGGAGCGCTTGCTGACATAGGCGTGATTTAATTTTTGGCTCTTAATTTTTTTAAAAGTGAATTGGCGACCTGATTTTCCTCTTGAGAAAAATCAGATGTAAGAGATTTAAAAAGCGTTGCTTGTGATTTTAGGATCAAACCATCTGATAAAATTTTCAGGTGATTTGCCTTTAAGGTATCTCCAGTTGAAGTTATGTCAGCAATAGCTTCGGCTAAACCGTTTTTTACTGCACCTTCGGTAGCCCCCTGACTATCAACAATTTGGTAATCTGCTACGCCGGCTTTCATTAGGAATTCCCTGAGTAGTCGATGATACTTAGTTGCTATGCGTAAGCGATATCCATGTTTGTCTCTAAACTGTGCCGAAACAGCATCCAAGTCGTCTAAGGTCTTGACATCAACCCAGAAGCTAGGAATTGCAATAATCAAATCTGCAAATCCGAAACCTAGTTCTGAGATGGGCTTTACTAGCTGATTAAAAAGAACCAATTTTTCTTGAATTACGTCATTTCCTGTAACCCCAAAATGCAAACGGCCAGCAGAAAGTTCTCGCGGGATCTCACTAGCCGATAAAAAAATAAGTTGAACGTTTTTTATACCCTGAATATGTCCTGCATACTCTCTGTCTGAATCACTTCGAACTAAGTTAATTCCGCGCTCTGAAAACCAATCAAAAGTTTGACCCATTAGTCGACCTTTTGAGGGTATGCCCAATCTAATCATGATTGTTTTCCCTTAATAAAAGGGTGAGGTCAGGCCTCAAAACCGCTCCAACTGCTGGTATTTTTTTGCCTTGACCCATTCTTTCAGTAAGCGCGTCGTAACGACCACCGGTTGCCACCGGCGCTAGATCTTTATAAATTTCTGAGTAAAACCCAAATACAAATCCATCATAGTACTCCATAGATGTTCGCCCATAGGAGCCCTCAAAATCTAAAAGATCTACGTTAATGCCATTGTGTTCTAAAAATTCTAATCGCTTGGCAAAACTATCTACTGTCTTTTCTATACCTCGCATTTTTTTTGATACTTTTTCCAAATAGCTCAGAGCTACTGTGCATGTATCTTTCAAAGATAATATGTCATCTAAAATTTTGACTTCTTCTGGGTCTATTGGGTCTATTTCAGACTCCAATTTAAGTTTTAGCAGCCGTTCTTTTATTTCTTGAACATTTCTCGAGCCAATAATTTCAAATTTATCAATTATCTTATTATAGTCTTCAACATCCTGAGTAGGGTGAGGTTTTGAAGACAACCCTGAAAATTGGTTCAAAAGCGTTCTAAAACGTTGAGGGCGCCAGATGTGTCTAAGGAGGGCCTTTTTACGTGTTTCCGTGGTCGATAATGACCTTACAGCAGCCATTAAAATACCAATATCACCAGTTGCTATTCTAATTGGGATACCGTTTAGAGCTTCGTTAACAAGCAAAAAAACTTCTGCATCCGCTTTTTCTGTATTAGTACCATCAAATATTTCATAACCAACTTGCAGAAATTCCCTTGGTCGATCCGGAAACTCTTCTTGTCTTCTAAATACCTTGCCACAATAAGTATATCTCGCGGTTGAAACACTGTTTGCCATATGTTGCTCTACAATCGGAATGGTAAAATCAGGTCTTAACATCATTTCACCATAAACCGGGTCATTAGTTATAAAAGCCCGGCCGCGAATATCCTCCCCATACAAATCAAGTAAAACATTTGAAATTTGCAAAAAGTCTAGTTCAACGACTTCTGCGCCTGTTGCTTCGAAGACAACGGCTAATCTTTTTGCTTCTCTTGATAAGTCTTTCAGGTCTGTCATCAGTTGTAGGAATTTAATATTTCTTTAATTTTTTGCACAAGCTCATCCCGCTGAACAGTGAATTGACTTGGCCTATCTTTCCACTCCTCTAAAGTCGCTTCCTCAGAAAGTTTTTTGCCTAAAATCAGATCCTTAATTTGGATCGTTCCACTTTCACGTTCTTCAGTACCTTCTATAACGGCAGCAGGTGAACCTCTATTGTCTGCATACTTCAACTGATTACCAAAGTTTTTTGGGTTCCCGAGATATACTTCAGAACGTATTCCAGCGTTCCGCAATTCGGCTACTATCTCTTGATAATCACTAATTCGATCTCTATCCATAACAGTAACAACGACGGGGCCTAAACCAACCGCTTTTATTCTTCCTTTTTCTTTTAATGCAGCTAAGAGCCTATCAACGCCAATCGATACACCAGTTGCGGGAACGGATTGACCTGTAAAGCGCTTTACTAAATCATCGTAGCGTCCACCGCCTGAAACTGATCCAAATTGTCTTGTCCTTCCCTTTTCATCAAAAATTTCAAAGGTAAGCTCGGCTTCATAAACTGGACCAGTATAATAGCCCAAACCCCTTACTACAGACGGATCAATTGAAATCTTATTATAGCCGTATCCGCCAGCTTCAAAGAGTTCTGCCATCGTTTCCAGTTCATTGACACCCTCTAGTCCTATTTCAGAAGATCCAATCAAATTTTTTAAATTTCTTAATGTTGTTTCAATATCGGTGCCCTTAGAAGTTAAGAACGCCACAACTATATCGGCCTCGCTATCAGATAGACCCACTCCATCAATATAAGCCCCAGATGCATCAAGCCGGCCTTTTCCCAGTAGCTGTCTTATGCCACTTTCTCGAACTTTATCAAACTTATCGACAGTTCGAAGTATTGCGTCTCTTTTAGGTGTTTCCTGAATATTCATACTCTCAAGGACACCGTTAAGAACTTTGCGATTATTTGCTTTAATTATGTAGTCACCCTCCGAAATTCCTACATTCTGAAGAGTATCAGAAAGGAGCATACAAATTTCTGAGTCCGCTGCTATACTTGCCGACCCTACGGTGTCGGCGTCACATTGATAAAACTGTCTGAAACGGCCTGGACCGGGTTTCTCATTTCTCCATACTGGCCCCATTGAATACCGACGGTATGGAGTCGGAATTTCGTTTCTATATTGCGCATAAACCCTTGCCAACGGGGCAGTTAGATCATAGCGAAGTGCCAACCAATCTTGATCATCTTCTTGCCAAGCAAAAACACCTTCATTCGGCTGATCTACATCAGGTAAAAATTTTCCAAGCGCTTCTACAGTTTCCACTGCGGAACTTTCAAGAGCCTCAAAACCATAGCTTTGATAAATTTCCGCTATTTTCTGCAACATCTGGTTTCGTTCTGTCACTTCGGAACCGAAGTAGTCACGAAAACCTTTTGGCGTAATAGCTTTTGGTCTATTTTGTTTTTTGTCTTTAGCCATTATGAATTTCCTGCGGCATCTATTTATCATTCATCTAGCGATTTCCCATTCAATGAGCAAGCAATGCGGGATCACATTCTTGATTGTTCTATTTATTCTACTACCTCAATTTACATGAAACGAGTTTTAATATTTGGAAATTCTGGCGGAATAGGTGCTGCGATACAAGAAGCGTGTATCGCCAAAGGCTATAATGTTTCGGGGCTCTCTAGGACCCAGCATGACCTGGATTTAACAGATGAAAGTAAAATTATTTCTGTAATTGAAACTTTGGATGGTAGTTTCGACCAGATATTTATTACGACTGGAGCACTCGTGGTAAATTCAGCAGAACCAGAAAAAACTATTCGGCAGTTTAACTCTAATGCTGCGCTCGACCAGTTTATAACTAATGCCGTGGGGCCAACTCTTATTTTAAAACATATCAAAAAACTAATAGATAAGAACTCGAGTTGTTTTATCGGTGTATTATCAGCAAGGGTAGGCTCCATTGGCGATAATAAGCTAGGTGGTTGGTATAGCTACAGAGCATCAAAAGCTGCTTTAAACCAATTTATTCGAACTACAGCTGTCGAATACTCTCGCTCGTTTCCAAATCTGACATGTGTTGCGATTCATCCTGGAACAGTGAGAACAAACTTCACTAAAAAATATCTTGGCCGTCATCCTGCTGTTTCGCCTGAAGACGCTTCCACGAATATTCTGCAGCTAGCCGAAAATTTAAAACCAGAATCTTCTGGTCAATTTTTTGATTGGAATAAAAAAATAGTACCTTGGTAAAAATTAATATTAGTTAGTCGGAACCTGTTTCAACCAATGCCCCGTCATCCCATTTTCCACTAGATGACTCTCCACTGGCAAATTTAATGGTGCCTCTACCTTGGCGTTTGCCCTTTACAAAACTACCTTGATAGATGTCACCATTAGCGTAAGTTGCAATTCCAACTCCAGTAATCTCACCATATTCCCAATCACCTGTGTATTTGAAACCGTCAGCTAAAGTGATTGTGCCTATTCCATGCCGTTGACCATCCAAATAGTCACCTTCATAAATCATACCGTCTGTGAAGGTTGCTTTCCCTACACCGTTTCGCTTACCCTCTTTCCAATTCCCCTCATAGATATAGCCATTTTCAAAGCGCATTACTCCGTAGCCATGGTACATAGCATTACGAAATAAACCCTCGTAAACTGCATTGTTAGGATAGGTAGCTTTTCCTTTACCTTCAATTACTCCAGCCAGCCATTCCCCTGAGTAACTTGAACCATCGGGATAGATTATTTCGCCAAGCCCATCAGCCAAACCCTCTGAGAAAGTCCCCGCGTATCGAGAACCATCGGGATAGATTACTTCACCTTCACCCTTTATCTGACCTTCCTGCCAACTTCCTTCATATTTATATCCATCAGCACCAATAAACTTCCCCTGGCCACTTCTCTGATCATTAGAGAAGTTGCCTTCATATAAATCACCATTAGCGTAAGTTACTTTCCCCAAACCTTCGCGGCGACCATTAACCAATGTTCCCTTATAAATATCGCCATTCTTCTGAGAAAGTTGGCCTTCTCCATTAATTTCACCAGCTTTCCATGTCCCTTCATAGGCTAGACCCTCTGGCATTTCGAGACGGCCTTTACCTTCACGGAGACCTTGTGATACTTCGCCTGTGTAAGTTGATCCATCTGGGTAAGTTACTTTTGCGGTGCCTTGCTTTACGCCATTTTCCCATGTTCCGTCATAAATATAACCATCTGGGCTCTTCATAACTCCATTTCCATTGTGCATGGCATCAAGAAATGTTCCTTGGTAAGTTGTTCCATTGGCATACTTTGCATAGCCAACACCAGTTATGCTTCCGTTTACCCATTCACCTTCATATGTACCACTATCACTGAAGGTGATTTTTCCACTTCCCTCAGGCTTTCCCTTGACAAAACTTCCAACGTAAACTGATCCATTGGGGAATAATGCTTCACCTTGTCCATTTATTTCACCTTCAAACCACTCACCAACATACCGATAGCCATTTGGCAGTTCATAGGTTCCATTTCCATGTGGCAAGCCATTCAAAAATTCGCCATCATAAGCCCCACCATCACCATATTCTTGAGTACCGCTTGATGTTTGCGAAACAGCCATACTACCACTTACAAAGAGTGTGCTGACTAGAATAACGATGTAACTAAATTTCATCAGTTAAGTCCCTGCTCATGTGTCTTACACTATAACCTAATAACAGAACTCGCGGGTTACAATGTTTTCTTTAATTTGTTTTTTTATTTCATCACCAATGTGGAGGTTTATCACCTAATACAACACCACTTATATCATCTCGCTCAGTTTCTTTTTGAATTAAGAAGCTGACTTTCTTATTTAATTTTTCTAATTCGCGACTCTGCTTTGCTACGATGTCTGATAAATCTTCAATATCCTTTATAAGATAGGAAATCTTTGCCTCATTTTCAGTCAAACGTGAATTAGTTGCGCTATTTTCTGTTTTACCCATAATTTCTCACAATATAGATGACTATTATTTAACAAAATTTTCATCGAACCAAATAAAAATCCATGTTACCATTATTTATATGATTTAATTCCATGTTTGCTATCATTAAAACTGGGTTTTCATTTTTCAACAACGGTGTATAGTTAAGATATGATTTGTGAGTTCTTAACAAAAACAACCATTAATGGGGTGCAAAAGATTCTAGAACTGCGCCTGCTACTAAGCTGCCTCTGAGCGTGCCATTGTCTGGTGCGACCGCTCAGAGGGGCAGACTACCGCACCACCAACTTAGTAGAAAAAACGAGATCCAAAAATGAAAACAACAGCAGACAAAGACCGTGTAGTAATTTTTGACACTACGCTGAGAGATGGCGAACAGTCACCAGGGGCAACCATGACCCATGAGGAAAAGTTAGAAATTGCAGAGCTCCTTGATGATATGGGAGTTGATATTATTGAAGCTGGGTTTCCTATTGCATCAGAGGGTGACTTCAAAGCGGTAAGTGAAATTGCCGAGCGAAGCAAAACAGCCGTCATATGTGGCTTAGCACGGGCTAATTTTGGGGATATCGATCGTTGTTGGGATGCAGTGAAAAACTCAGAGAAACCAAGAATTCATACATTTATTGGAACTTCGCCATTACACCGCGCGATACCGAATTTAGATAAAGATCAGATGGCGCAAAAAATTCACGATACAGTGACCCATGCCAGAAACTTGTGTGGCAATATCCAGTGGTCACCAATGGACGCAACCAGGACAGAACATGATTATTTATGCCGCGTTGTAGAAATAGCTATTAAAGCTGGAGCATCAACTATCAATATTCCAGATACAGTAGGCTACACGGCGCCACTTGAGTCAGCTGATCTTATCAAAATGTTAATAGAGAAAGTACCAGGAGCAGACGAAGTTGTCTTTGCAACCCACTGTCACAATGATTTAGGCATGGCTACTGCAAACTCTCTAGCCGCTGTAGAGGGTGGCGCCAGACAAATTGAGTGTACAATAAACGGATTAGGTGAGCGCGCCGGGAACACGGCTCTTGAAGAAGTAGTTATGGCATTGAAAGTACGCGGCGACATCATGCCATTTTATACCAATATAAACACTTCAAAAATCATGAATATATCTAGACGCGTGGCCTCTGTTTCAGGTTTTCCAGTTCAGTTTAATAAGGCAATAGTAGGAAAAAATGCGTTTGCACATGAAAGCGGTATTCATCAAGATGGTATGTTAAAAAATTCTGAAACATTTGAGATTATGCGCCCTGAGGATGTTGGGCTATCAGCCACAAATTTAGTTTTAGGAAAACATTCAGGTCGCGCAGCTCTTAGATCAAAATTGCAAGAATTAGGCTATAATTTAGCCGATAACCAGTTGAAGGATGTATTTGTCAGGTTCAAAGAATTAGCTGACCGTAAAAAAGAAGTTTATGATGAAGACTTAATCGCGCTAATGCTGGCTGGCGAAGATGCAGCAAACGATCACGTTGTTTTAAACGAGTTGAGAGTAATCTGCGGCACAACTGGTCCACAGGAAGCAGCTATGACATTAACGATTGGAGGGAAAGAATCTTCAACTACCGCGACCGGCGATGGACCGGTAGATGCAACATTTAAAGCAGTACAGGCTCTCTATCAGCATAATGCTCACCTGCAATTATACCAAGTACATGCAGTCACTGAGGGTACAGATGCTCAGGCCACTGTTTCTGTTCGAATGGAAGAAGATGGCAATATAGCGACTGGACAGTCTGCTGATACTGACACCGTTGTTGCCAGTGCAAAAGCTTATATCAACGCTTTAAATAGGTTGTTTATTCGTAGGGGTAGAACTGGGCAAAACAAGCGGGAAGTTAATTGGAAAGATGTCTCATAGAACAAAATTAATGAACATGTTTAGACATCTTATTTCCAACTTGAACGCACCCTAGCACGTTGTATTTCAATCAGCCCCATGGCTGTCCAGCCAACGATATTGGTTTCAACGGAATCTTTTCTAAAGGCCGTCCTCAGTGACGCATCAAAAATCTTTCGATCTTTTTTTGAAATTGGAGCAGGATCTAAAATAATTTGCCCTCCAATGCCTCGAAGACGTAGCTGTCTGGGAAGATCCCGTGCTGTGGCTAGGTTGGCTTTCAGGGCTGCTGCAGGACTAGTATCAGAGCCAGTGTTTATATCTACAGTCGTGCACGCTCTGGTAGTTTCAATAAAAAAATGCCCATCACTAGTTTCAACCCGCTCAGATTTTAATTCCTCTAATAAATCTAAAACTCCATGGATTTCAAAGCTTCCAATCTCTGAAAAAACAAGTGCATCTTGGCTCCATTCACGCCGTGCAAGAGCGTGTGGCTTATCAGATTCCAAAATCAACTGTTCTTCAGTCGATTCATCAGAAAATATCTTGCCTGCCAAATTGAGCATTTCTTCTGCATCATCCAAAATGTCTTTATCCAAAGCATTTTTACAACTGGATCGTAAAATCATCCCTTCCTTAAAATCTTTAAAATTCAACCGAATTAAGGCAATTAATTCCTTTCTGCGCTCTTCATTTTTAATTTGTCTGGAAATATTAAGACCTGGATTTTCAGGAGTAATAATAACGTATCGGCTCTTTAAAAGAATTTTCCTACTAACTGGTATCGCTTTTCCGGTCTCGGCAAACCCAGACACTTGAACTAATAAACGTGAACCCTGGGATAATCCTTTGCCTTGACGCAAGAAAGCTGAACCGTCAGGTGTTTTCAAAAAACAACCACCTTGTCCCTTGATGGGCCGATCAACAGTGGCCCGGTAAATCTGCCCTGGAGTTGGAATGTCATTATCGATAAAAAAGTCTTGTAAAACACCATCAACTACGAGGGCTGATGCCTCTTGGTCTTGAAAGTGATCCAAATAGATTGATAGCTTAACCATTGTTTTTACCAAATACCGGATATCCGAAGGCGCTCAGCAATCCAAGTGTTTCAGTTAAAGGCAATCCTACTATACCGGTATATGAGCCACCTATCCAGGGAATAAACGATGAGGCAAGCCCCTGAATTCCATATCCTCCTGCTTTTCCTTGCCAGTCACCCGTATCTAAATAAATTTCTTTTTCTTGGGGGCTTAAAACCCTCATTTTTACTCGGCTTACTACTTCTTTTGTTTTTATCTTATTTTGTTTTTTAACTGCTACGCATGTTATTACTTTGTGTCGTCTTCCTGACAACGAGCTAAGAAATCTATCCGCCTCCGCTCGATCGACAGGTTTGCCCAAAATCTTTCTACCCAAAGCAACTGTTGTATCAGCACAAATGGCGATTTCTTCATCAGCTAATTCTAATGCCTGAATTTTTTTTTCAGCAATTCTTCTACAATACTCAAGAGGCAGCTCTTTTTTAAGCGGCATTTCATCGACATTAGGAGTACGGATTTCGAACGGCACAATACCGACTTGTGCCAAAATTTCTCTTCGGCGAGGGCTTCCTGAACCTAGAATTAATTTCACAGCTTATTTGTAGCGGTAATTTATACGACCTTTTGACAAGTCGTACGGTGTCATCTCCACTTGAACTTTATCTCCTGCGAGAACACGAATTCTGTTCTTTCGCATTTTCCCTGCCGTGTGAGCGATAATTTCATGGCCGTTTTCTAGCTCAACTCGAAATGTCGCGTTTGGCAGGAGTTCCTTTACGACACCTGGAAATTCGAGCAATTCTTCCTTAGCCATGTTCTCTCCTTAGTTATTATGGACACGTGCATAGGCGAAATATAACCAAATGAAAAGTATTTAAAATTTACCTGCCTATAAACAGTAGGTATTCTATAAATAGTTAACTCACTGAATGATTTTTTCTTTTCTTAAAAATTTTAGAAGTTGTGGTGAGATATATTCAACAATTACTTTCACGCCGGCCAAGTTTGGGTGCAAACCATCAGATTGCAAAAGGTATGACACATCTTTGCCATTTTTAACGTCATCAAGCATAGGCTTAAAGTAGCTATCAATATAAGCAATGTTCTTTTCTTCGACGAGATCTGTGAAAATAGCATCAAATTGTAATTTATATTGCTGACCATAGTTTCCAGGTGCATATGTTCCAATTAACAGGACTGGGGTTTTATTATTTGCAGCAATGTCAATGATGGCTGATAAGTTTTCTCTGGTTAAATCAGGTGGAAAACCACGTAAAACATCATTAGCACCGAGAGCAATCACCAAGGCCGATACATCATCCGTTAAAGACCAGGATAGCCGCTCTAAGCCACCTGCTGTTGTGTCCCCAGACACTCCACCGTTAATAAAGTTGACTTCCAAACCTGCACTCGCGAACCAATTTGATAATTGATTTACAAGACCGTCTTCGACTGACAAACCAAAACCTTGGGTTATACTATCACCCAATATGAAAACTTTTTGGTCAGAATAAGCAAAAGTTGGCGCCATATATATAATTAGCGAAATAATGGCCTTGTACAGCAGATTTTTTGCTTCATATCTAATTACACAATAAAAGTTTCTTAGGTATTTTATCATGCAGAGGCCCTCAATATTAATAGAAAATGTCTCATTATCTTTAGACGGTAATGCCGGGATTGTGGATATACTAAAGGATATTTCAATTGATATTCAAGAAGGTGAAAGCATCGGTATCGTTGGGCCCTCAGGATCTGGCAAGTCTTCGCTTCTAATGCTCATGGGCGGATTAGAGCGAATTTCAAACGGTTCGATAAAACTGTTAGGCCAAAATCTTAGCGAAATGAATGAGAATAAACTAGCGAGCTTCAGAAGAAGTAATGTTGGAATAGTTTTCCAGTCTTTCCACCTTATCCCAACAATGACTGCTTTGGAAAATGTTGCAGTTCCCTTAGAATTAAGCGGAAATAAAGATGCCTTTGGCCTAGCAGAAGAGGCATTGGAAAAAGTAGGCCTTGAAGATAGAATATCACATTTTCCATCACAATTATCGGGTGGCGAGCAGCAAAGAACAGCTCTTGCAAGAGCTATAATTGCCAAGCCAAAAATTTTGCTGGCAGATGAGCCAACTGGAAATTTAGATTATGAAAACGGAAAACTTGTGGCAGACTACTTATTTGAGCTTCATAGTGAGCACAACGCCACTCTTGTTCTAGTAACTCATGATGTAGATTTAGCAAATCGCTGTGGAAGAAAAATCAAAATCGCTGATGGCGAAGTATTTACCCCATGAAAGATCTTCACGGACTACCAGTCTCTTGGCGACTTGCTAAGCGAGAAATACGGAACGGTTTTCTCGGTTTTAAGGTGTTGATTGCTTGTTTAGTGCTCGGGGTTGCAACGATTACAATAATTGGCTCAATCAAAAGTGGTATTGAAAAGGGTCTTAGCGAAGAAGGCGCCTTATTATTAGGCGGTGATGCAGAAGCAGAGTTCACCTACAGATTTGCAAATCCAACTGAACTCACTTGGCTTGAAGAGAAAGCAAATACTATAAGCGAAATAGTTGATTTTCGTTCAATGATTTTGGTCGAACGAGAAACGAGTGAACGGGTTCTCACTCAAGTGAAAGCTGTAGATGAAAATTATCCACTTATGGGTGAAGTAAATCTTTTCGCTGATGTAATTCTTTCTGATGCATTACAAAAAAGAAAAGGATTGCCGGGAGCAGTTGTCGAAAAAATTTTAGTGGACCGTTTAGACTTAAAGCTCGGTGATACTTTTAAATTAGGTCAGGCACAATTTTACCTTGGAGGAGTCATCAAAACTATTCCTGATAATGGTAGTGATGGTTTTGGGTTGGGGCCAAGAACAATTGTTTATACTAACGACCTAGAGAGTTCAGGCCTCCTCTCACCAGGGACACTTTTTTCAACCAAATATCGGCTAGATCTGAAAGAAAATATAAATTTAGATTTAATTTCAAAAACTGCTGTAGAGAAATTTGAAACAACCGGTATGCGTTGGAAAGATGCACGAAATGCTGCTCCCGGCATCAGTGAGTTCGTTAGAAGATTAGAAACTTTTTTAGTATTAGTTGGATTATCGGGATTGATCGTTGGTGGCGTTGGAATTGCAGCGTCCGTGAGAAGCTATTTACTTCTTAAAACGGCTACAATAGCAACACTCAGGAGTATAGGCGCATCAAATAATATTATTTTTCAAACCTACTTTATCCAAATATTATGTTTTTCTTCATTAGGTATTTTAATAGGGGTCTGTTTGGGAAGTATTGGTCCTTTTTTACTCGGAAACTGGATCACAGACACCATTCCAATCCCAGTAAAAATAGGTATTTATTTTAAACCAATTTTTGAGGCAATCATTTATGGATTAGTTACTGCAATAACCTTTTCGTTATGGCCTTTATCTAGCATTGAGAACGTTAACTCTTCTGAATTATTCAGAAATGAAACGGAAGCTAATTATAAGCTTCCTCGGTTTGTATATCTTGCTACTATTTCGGGATTTATACTTTTTCTAATTGTTTTAGCCTCTTATTTTACAGGATCAATTAAACTCACGATGTGGACCGCTTTAGCCATTAGCGCTGCTTTTATCTGCTTAATTCTAGTCGCTGCTGCAATCAGGGTAATCACTCAAAAAATTAGAATAAAATTAAGATCCAATCCTAAATTGAGATGGGCTCTTTCAGCAATTACGGGCCCAAAAGAAGGTGCTATTACTGTCATATTATCAATAGGAATTGGTCTATCTGTACTATCTAGTATTGGGCAAATCGGCGGAAATATTCGAACATCAATCCAACAAGATTTACCTGATGTGGCACCTTCATATTTTTTTATTGATATCCAAAAGTCCCAAATGCCAGGATTTCGTCAAATTATGGAAACCGATAAAGATGTGACTTCGTTTGATGAAGCTCCCATGATTAGAGGTATAATATCGCGGATAAATGGTATGCCTGCAAAAGAGTATGCAGGGGATCATTGGGTTCTTAGAGGTGACCGCGGCCTCACTTACTCAAGCAAACCACTTGAACGAAGTAAAATCACTGAAGGTGTTTGGTGGGAGCCGGGCTATGTGGGCCCTGCTCAAATAAGTTTTGCTGAAGAAGAAGGCAGAGAAATGGGCTTATCTCTTGGGGATGAACTGACAGTCAATATTATGGGTCGCGATATTAATGCGACCATCACTAGCTTTAGAGATGTTGATTTTTCTACAGCGGGAATAGGGTTCATAATGTCAATGAACCCTCATGCGTTACAAAATGCTCCACATTCCTTTATTTCAACCGTTTATGCAAATCCAAAAGCTGAAGCTGAATTGCTACGAAAAGTTGCCAGCAAATTCCCCAATATTACTGCTGTAAGAATTAAAGAAGCCATTGCACAAGTCTCTAGTATTCTTTCTTCTATTTCTTCCGTAATTTTATATGGAGCGACAACTACAATTTTGACTGGATTTTTAGTTTTATTGGGGACAGCGGCATCGACTGAAAAAGCGCGCAAATACGAAGCTGCCATTCTAAAAGCATTAGGCGCAAGTACGGCATCTATCTTATTCAGCTTTGCACTTCGATCAATCTTACTAGGTGGGGTAGCCGGTGCAATTGCGCTAGTGATTGGCTCTACAGGAGCTTGGGCAGTATGTAGCTATATAATGGGAACAGAATATACAATAATGTGGCTCAATGCATTTGCAGTTGTCCTTGGCGGTATATTTGCAAATGTTTTCGCAAGTTTGTACTTTTCGATAAGAGCCATGCGCGCGAGTACGTCATCAGTACTTCGCTCGGAATACTAAGAATCAATAAAGTTAGACGGAACCAATAGCCCTAAATCTTTTGATTTTTGGATATCATTTTTTCTTCTATTACCCGGCAAGCGAACTCCGTCTATCTCCTCGATGTTAATTAGTAATTTTTCTAAACGATTATAAAAGGAGCCGTTGTCTTTTCCTGGATCTATAAACATTAGAAACTGACCTACACCTGGCGGATCACCATCCGGATCAAGAAATGAACTGGCTTCGTTACTCGGCCTCCCACCAGAAAATGTTGCTGCTAATATTTCAACCATTAGGGCTAATGCACTGCCTTTAGCCTCACCAATAGGCAACATTGATCCTTTTAAAGCTTGATCAGGATCAGTCGTTGGTTTTCCTGAACTATCCAACGCCCACCCCTCTGGTATCGTAGTACTTACCTTTTTCGCATGCATTATTTTCCCACGTGCAACCTTTGATAAAGATAAGTCTATAACTAACGGGTCTTTTTCTATTCGTGGAACTGCAAAAGCTATTGGATTGGTACCAAAAAATGGATCTTTACCGCCCCAAGGGGCAATTGCCTTAGGCGTGTTTGCCATCATCAAACCAATTAGACCATGGTTTGCTATTTTCTCAACTTGTACAGAAAGAGCCCCACAATGATGCGAATTGAAAACAGATACTACGGCGCTCCCATATTCTTTTGCGACTAAAGCACCCTCAGAAATAGCCTGATCAAGAGCAGGGTAGGCAAAGCCATAATCCGCATCTACCGATATAGATGTTGGCTGAGGATGTTCTATTTTAATTTTAGCATCTACATTGATTTTTTTTGATTTAACTTGAGCAATATAATCTTTCACTCGCGAAAACCCATGGCCAACTTGCCCTTCAACCTCAGCGGCAACCAGAGCAGTTGAGACTGATGCGGCAATGTCTTCTTTTACACCATTTTTAAGGAATGCATTTTTTACTAATAGTTCAGCTTCAGAAATTGGTACTCTGGTCTCTAAACTCATTTGAAACCTCTTGTTAATTAGTGGCTGCGAAGCAGCCACCAAATTTAACTCATCTAAGCACTTCTATATAGTTTTGTCATAGAAAATTCACGGTGACCAAGTGCTTCTGCCGCAGTGTTTCTGCCATTTGCTGTTCTTCGGATCATATCTATGAGAGCATCTCCTGCTTCGTCGATTGTTTGATCTCGCCGAAGAATTCCAGATACATCAACATCAATATGTTCGCCCATGGTTCTGACAGTTCTTGGATTAGCTGTTATTTTGATCACAGGTACAATGGGGTTCCCTACCACGTTGCCCTGCCCTGTTGGAAATGTATGTATGACAGCTCCGCCTGCTGCCATTAGGGTCACACATTCTGCAGCTGCTGATGAGCTATCCATAAAATACAAACCTTTTCCTGAGTTGGGTTGTTCTGCAGGATCTAAAATATCTATGTATTGAGATGTTCTGCCAATTTTTTCTAAATTACCCAAAGCTTTTTCTTCAATCGTAGTTAACCCACCAAGTATGTTACCCTTGGTCGGCTGACTGTCAGAAAGATCATCAGTTTGATGGGCAAAAATAACATCATCTTGGTAAGCCTTCCACATCTTATACCAACGCCCACCGACTTCCTCATTGATAGCGCGCTTTTGACAAATATGCTCGGCACCAGTTATTTCTGATGTTTCCCCAAAAAACCCTGTAATTCCTTCTGGTAAAAGTTTGTCATACATGTTGCCAACTGTGGGACATGAACCCAGACCAGTTGTCGTGTCACTCTCACCACATTTCGTTGAAACCCAAAGTTCTGAAATAGAGCATTCTTCTCGCTGTACCTCCGTTGCTTTGTGAACAAAGTCTTTCGCGGCCCAACTTGCTGCTCTTATAGTTTCAAAGTCACCTTTTTGCTCAATTGAGAATTCCGCAACTTCTTTACCAGTCTCACGAATTCCATCAGCAATTCGTTTTGTCCAATCAGGTTCAATTCCAATTACAACAACTGAATGAACATTCGCGTTGCTGCCAGTACCAATCATTGTGCGAAAATGTACTTCCAAATCTTCCCCAAATTGCAGCCGACCGTATGCATGAGGAATTGCCATAGTACCTTTTACATTATTGGCTACAGCTTCACATGCCGCATTCGAAATGTCATCGACTGGGAGTATTAAAACATGGTTCCTAACGCCAACGCGCCCGTTTTCCCTACGAAAACCCTTAACTGTTATATTTGAATATTTTGATGCCATTTTTCTTTCCTTACCAGCGTTTGGTTTTGCAATTGTGTGTATGAACATGTCCGCCTTTAGGGATATCAGCTATTATTTTACCAATATCTTCCCCATATTTAACTGCAGTATCACCGTCCTTTAAATCTTTAAGGGCTATCTTATGCCCAATCGGCACATCTGCACCCGCAGTAAGCGTAAAAGTTGAATTATCGTGCGTAACGCAGCAAAACATTTCAGTTCCGGCCGTTAAGCCCTCAACCACAACAACACCGACATTATCTTCATGATCGTGTACTAAAAGATGCGGTATATTCGACATATTTTTCTCCTATTTTATTAATCATTTGGGCTTAGTAAAATTTTTGGAGAGGCTATTTTACCCTCTCTAATCTCTCTAAAAGCTCTATTTCCTTCTGATAGTGGTCTTCTTTCAACCCAATCTAAAGGACCTAAACGACCATCAAAAATCGCTTGAGCAGTATTTTTAAAATCTCCTGCTGTATATGTGTAAGTTCCAATGAAGTTAATTTCTTGCAGGGTTATTCGCCTTACATCAATTCCACCAGTATCTTCACCTAATCCTATATGTGTAATGACTCCGCCAGGAGATACTTTAGCAGATGCAAGTTCACGAGTTTGTCTAAAGCCCACTGCATCTACTACAATCGAAAAAAATTGATCAACTTTTTCAACTGCAATTACGTTACATTTATCATTAAGATATTTTCTACGAATAGAATTTGGTTCCACTATTATAATGTTTTCAATTTCCATCGCTTTGAATGCTAAAGCGGATGCCAAGCCAATCGCACCTCCTCCTACAATCAATACGTTTCTATCCATACTCGGATGTAGAGCCTCTAGAGCCAATCTAGCAGCGTGCCAACTGACAGCTAACGGTTCTGTTAAAGCCGCTTTATCTAAGGAAACGTCAGAAGGAACCTTTACTAAATTTGTTTCGGGAACTGATACCATTTCAGCAAAAGTGCCTTCACGTGGAGCCATTGAAATGATTTGGCGGTTTGGACATATATTTTCGCGGCCAGCCTTGCATACTTGGCAATTCTTACAGGTTACAAGCGGATTAATCGTAACTCTTTCACCATCACGATCGCCACCCAAAATTATACCGGATGCTTCATGACCTAATATCAAAGGAGCCGGTCTACGTTCATCATGGCCAAGGAAAGCATGCATATCAGAGCCGCATATACCGGCGCTATCAACTTTTATTAACTGCTCATCAGAATTTACAATAGGATCCATGACTTCACGAAAATCTAATTGTTCCTCTCCGACATAAACAAGCGCCCTCATTTTGCTGTGAACCCTCCATCGACCATAAGAACTTGACCCGTAACATACCTGGAAGCCTCGGAACAAAGAAAAAGCAGAGGTCCATCTAAATCTTCCATCTCCCCATTTCTGCCAATACAGGTCTGATCAGCATTTCTTTTGGATCGCTCTGCATCTTCAAAAACTATTTGGGTTAATTCTGTAGGGAAAAAGCCCGGACCAATGGCATTCACACAAATGCCGTGGGAAGACCAGGCTTCGGCCATTGCTCTTGTCAGCTGTCCAATAGCACCTTTTGAAGCACCATATGCTATACCACCAGGAAATGCCCTAGTGGTTTGTACTGATGCAAAATTTACAATTCTTCCCCAGCCTTTCTTTTTCATTTCAGGAACAAGGAGCTGGGATAAAAAAAATGGCGTCGAGAGATTTAATGAAATCGTTTGATCCCATCCAAGATCGGTTACTTCATCGGCTGTTTGCCGAGTATTAACTCCAGCCGCATGAACTAGAATATCTGGCGGACCAAACTTGCTGTTTATTTCCAAACACAAGTCCGCCAATCGCCCGCGATCAGAAATATCAGCAGAAATATAAGAAAAATTTTCTCCCAATTCCAAAGCTAAACTTTCCAATACCTCTGTTCGCCTAGCCACTCCGACAACTTTAGCTCCAGCGACAGCAAGTACCTCGGCTGAACGACGACCAAGCCCAGAACTTGCGCCTGTAACAACAGCCACTTTTCCAGTTAAATTAAATAAAGAAGTGGATTTATCCATTGGCTGTTAAATCAAACTCCTCATTAGGAAAAAATTTAGCCAAGCGGACGTCTGCAGCCCTTGCATGACCTTCCATTCCCTCCAATCGAGAGATCCGAGCCGTGGCTTCAGCAATCGATTTTGACCCCTCTCTTGTTGCTCTTTGATATGTCACTATCTTCATATATTTGTGGACGCTCAAACCACCAGTATAATTGGCAGCTCTTGAAGTGGGCAAAACATGGTTGGTTCCCGCGGCTTTGTCACCATAAGAAACAGTTGTTTCCTCACCCAAAAATAATGAGCCGTAACAGGTCAGACGTTCAAGCCACCAATCAAGATCATCAGCCTGAACTGTAAGGTGTTCAGGCGCATATTCATCAGAACAAGCAGCCATTTCTTCCCTGTTCTCACAAACAATTACCTCCGCATAATCTCGCCAGGCCGCAGTTGCATTTTCTCGGTTAGTCTCAGGCAAGTCATCAATCAACTTTGGAACCAAATTCATCACATTACTCGCTAAAGTTTCGTTATCCGTAACCAACCATACAGGTGAGTTATAGCCATGTTCTGCTTGCGATACTAAATCTGTAGCTACAATAAATGGATCAGCAGTTTCATCTGCCAAAATCAAACTATCAGTCGGACCTGCTATCATATCTATTCCAACTCTGCCGAACAGAATACGTTTTGCCTCAGCTACAAACTGATTACCAGGTCCAACTAAAATATTTGCCTGTGGCAACCCAAATAAACCGTATGTCATTGAAGCAACTCCCTGAACGCCCCCCATGGCCATTATTTTGTCTGCGCCACAGATATGAGCAGCATAAATAATCGCCGGAGCAACACCAACATTTGGCTTGGGCGGTGAACACGCCGTAATAAATTTACAGCCGGCAACTTTTGCGGTTGTTACAGTCATTATAGCGCTAGCAATATGACTATAACGACCACCAGGAACATAACAACCAGCTGCATCAACTGGAATAACCTTTTGACCAGTTACAAACCCAGGATGAATTTCAATTTCAGTGTTCTTTAATGTTTCTTTCTGCTTTTCCGCAAATCGTTTCACATTATCATGCGCAAACTCTATATCTTTTTTTAGCTTAGCTGGAACTAACTCACTTGCTGCCTCTATTTCTTCGTCTGTTAAAATTATATTCCCTTGGTACTGGTCAAATTTTGAAGCATACTCTTTAGCCTTTTCATCACCTCCAGCTTCTATATCTGTAAGAATATTTTTTACCGTTTCATGAACCTCTGAGGCATTAGATTTTGGTGTAAGTTGTGCCTTCTTCAGGTATATTCGTGACATATTTGTGTCTCCTGTTTAGAGCGACTGCTCTTTATTGTTATAGCGAACGGATGAATACAGAGATAATCCGATGATTATTGCTCCAATAGCTCCAGTGATAGTTTCAGGAACTTCAATGATAGATTGGGCGAACATAATTATGGAAAGAGCGAAAATTGAATAAAAAGCACCATGCTCAAGATATCGAAACTGCTGTAGTGTTCCTTTTTCAACCAACATAATAGTCATCGCGCGAACGTACATCGCGCCAATTCCAAGACCTATGGCTATTAAAATAATATTTGTTGTTAATGCAAAAGCCCCAATGACACCATCAAATGAGAAACTAGCGTCAAGTACTTCTAAGTATAAAAATGCTCCTAAACCACCTCGAGCACCCAAATTTGTTGCACTATTTGAATAGTCATCAAGAAAACTTCCTAGTCCATCTACAAGAGTAAAGACCAACAAACCAGAAATAGCAGAAAGAAGAAATGATGCCTGCTGGCTTTCATTAACCACCTGCGACATGAATGAAATAATCAACAAGACAACAGCAATTTCGAAGCCTCGTATTGACCCCCACTTTCTTAGTTGCTTTTCTAAACCAACAATCCAATCAACAGATTTATCGTCATCTATAAAAAACTTAAGCGATACCATTATTAAAAATGTTCCGCCGAAAGCTGCAATCGAGCTGTGTGACTGATGAATAATGTGAGAATACTCATCGGGGTCTGAAAGCGCCAAGTGTATCGCTGCAAAAGGATTTATCCACGCAAAAGTCGCGACAATCGCAACGGGGAAAACTATACGCATCCCAAAAACTGCAATTAGTATTCCCCATGTTAAAAACCTCTGCCTCCAAACAGGGGTCATCTCAACTAATTTATTGGCATTCACTATTGCATTATCAAAAGATAGAGCAATTTCGAGTGCAGCCAAAACTGTTCCCACTAGCAAAAATGAAAAAACTGCACTCAGTGTTTTTTCTGTTTCCCACCCTAACCAAGCTGACAAAACTAGGCCAACAAAGGTCACGACCAATGGCCACTTAAGATAGGAAACTACTGATCTTTTTGGTGACATAGGTTTATTGTCCAAAGACTTGGTTTGGCAACCAGAGTACAATTTGTGGGAAGATAAAAATCAGTATCAAACCTATGAGTTGGATCAACATAAATTGCATCATTCCAAAATAAATATCTTTAAGATCCCAGTTTGGCACAACTCCTTTCAAAAAGTATGCGGATAAAGCCACAGGTGGCGACAACCAGGCTGTCTGAAGGTTTACAGCCACTAATATTCCAAACCAAACCATCAGGTCATAAGGATTTAAACCATGCACATCCAACGCAACTACGGTTGGTAAAAGTATTGGAACAACAATCAATACTATAGGCACCCATTCAAGTGGCCATCCAAGTAAAAATATTAATGCCATCACCATGATTAAAATCAAGTAGGGAGATAATTCCAATTCAAGCATCATCTCGGTCATCATCTTAGGCGTACCTAGAGATGAGAACTCTGCACCAAAAAAGTTTGACGCTGCCACAAGAAACATAATCAGGACCGTTATCTCTAGAGATTTGACTAGGTTGTCAAAGAACCCAGGAATTGTGAATTTTCCATATCCTAGCGATAGTAGAATTGCACCGAAGGCACCCATGGCTGCCGCCTCTGCTGGTGTAGCAAAACCCAGTAGTATTGAACCCAAAGCAAATGAAATCAAAATTGTAGGAGGCATTAAACCTGCAAAAAATTCATCCCATAGATCCGAGAATTCAAATCGTTCTGCAGCATCTTTTCTGTAAATAGCCAAACTTAAAATACTAAGAAAAATAGCAAACACAAATAAAACCAGAGATACCCAAGGAATACTGTCACCCCATGTTGTCATCAGGCAATAAAGATGGAACAGGAGCGCTAATGGGAGCGCTAAACGAAGAATATTTAAATTTCGGTAGGCTCGAAATGCAATCAATATTGTGACAGCCAGAACTATCAAACCGCTGAAAGGAATAAAGCTAGCAAAGCCACCACTAATACCTAAGCCAAACACCCGGCAGATTGTAAGCACACCCAAAGATATCAATGCAATTTCAGCGCCATAGTGATCTGATGTTTTTGGTTGATCTTCTTCTGATAGTACTGGGCCCAACTCAGGATTAAGCCAACAACGACCCAGTGTATAAATCAAATATAGTGATGCCAGTAATGCGCCAGGAATAAAAGCGCCACGAAACAAATCTAATGTTGAAACTTCAAGTACTGGACCCATGACAATTAACATAATTGATGGAGGTATGAGGATGCCTAAAGTGCCCCCAGCCGTTATAGTACCAGCAGCCATTTGAACATTGTAACCTGAACGCGTCATCGTTGCACCGGCCATAATTCCCAAAAGCGTAACCGAAGCTCCAACAATACCCGTAGCTGCTGCAAAAATAGTGGAAACAATCAATACCGCTATGTAAAGGGAGCCTCTAACGCGCGCCATGATCATCTGAATTGAAGCAAAGAGCCGCTCCATCAGTCCTGCCGCTTCCATAACAATACCCATAAGTATAAATAATGGTACTGCCATCAATTGATCGTTCAACATTGTCGAATTCGTATTCAAAGTCATAAGCAGTGTTGTTAATTTGAAATTGGATCCCCAAATCCCAAAAATAAAGGCCAGGAATATAAGCGTAAATGATATTGGAAAACCAATAAAAATTACGAAAATCATTGCTGCAAGCATTATCAAACCAATAGTAGGCTTAGACAGCCCCGGCCTCGTCGACATAAGATCGGTGAAGGCCTCTCCTCCAGGAGTCACATCTGGTAAAAAGACAGCCATCACCAACCAAATAAGAGTGATTAAGTAGAATGGAAGAGCAATTACAAAATATCGTTCCCGCTCCTTGCCCATTTTATGGAAAGCTCTGAATAACTCTGGAAAACCTTGAAGCATAAGAAGCAAACCACCAACTGGCATAGCCAATCTAGCTGGCCACAATAAAGGCTCCCAAGGACTATCAAACGCGGTTTCGCCAGTTCGGTAAGCAAGCTCCCAATACTGTGCTGCAATGATGGTAAAAAACAACATAGATGGTATGAAAAAAGCCATATATAGAAGTGCATCTACTGTCGCCTGGGTTTTATTAGTCCAATTCCGGTAGAGAAAATCAGCGCGGATATGGACACCTCGCATCAACCCGTAACCTGCTGCGCCCATAAATAGAACTCCGGCAATCATTCGGCTGATATCGTAAGCGAATAAAGTTGGACCAAGGCCTAAAGCACGGGCTGTATCATCCCAATCATAATTAGCCATTATTCCAAAAGCATTTCTAGAAATAACTTCAAAAACAACAACACCGATTAGAGGAATCATTAGAAGACAAAGCGCCTTACCGGAAAAATCATTCAAACGATCAATATAACCAGTTATTGGTCTTTGCCACGCCGTCATATCAGCCGGTGTCTCTCCCGGTCTTTCTGTTCGTCGTTCGGCGATCAGTTCATCCGCGATTTCTAAATCTTCGCGCACCTGTTCGTCAGACATTTCCAAATCTCCCCTATGATAGTCTCCCTTTCTTATAAGGAAGATTTTCTCAATAAAAAAAGAGCACAAAGCACTTTTTTAATAAAGAAAAATCGTGGAGCCTGAGGGCTCCACGATAAG
>CACDPP010000011.1 GCA_902554705.1 Paracoccaceae bacterium | reverse complement strand
AATTTAAATCAAAATCACTGTTTGCGCGTATCGTGGAATATTGGGCTCAAATAAGATCAAAATTTCTGGGTTTACCCTATGGAGATCAAGGCTTTCTAATTCATCGTGATCTTCTCGATAGCCTAGGGGAGTTTCCTAAAATTCCGCTCATGGAGGATATAGCTCTAGCTGACAGATTAAAAGGTAAAATCAAACCTTTGGATATACTGGCTCTTACGAGTGCAGATAAATATCATAAGAATGGTTGGTTACGCCAAAGTATCGTAAATTTTTTTATATTAACCCAATATCGTTTGGGTAAGGACCCCCATCAATTATTTAAAATCTATTATGAGAATTAATCTGAGAAAATTTTACCACTTTTAAGTTTAATGCGTCTCTTCATTTTTTTTGCTAAATTCTCATTGTGTGTTGCTATCAAGGCTGCCATCTCAGAAAGCTCTACAAGCGATAAAAGTGCATCAAATACTATGTCTGAGGTTTTCTCATCAAGATTACCAGTTGGCTCATCGGCTAGTAAAAGCTTTGGTTCATTGGCTACAGCTCTGCAGAATGCTACTCGTTGCTGCTCTCCACCTGAAAGTTGAGAGGGCCTATGATCTGCTCTATTTTCTAAATCTACTAATTTCAATAGCTCAATAGCTCTGTCCGATGCTTGCTGAGGTTTTTTACCATTTATTAACTGAGGCAAAGCAACATTTTCTAGGGCTGAGAATTCTGGCAATAAGTGGTGGAACTGGTAAACAAATCCTATCTCGCGACGTCTTATGAGCGTCCTGGTGATATCTGACGCTTTTTGCATATCTTGGCCTAAAAAATTAATTGTACCTCTGTCGCAGGTATCAAGTAAACCACAGATATGAAGAAGAGTAGACTTTCCTGCACCGGATGGTGCGGTCAATCCAACTAAGTCGCCAGCAGCAATACTCAAATCAATTGAACTCAAAACTGTTAATTTTTCTGATCCACTAGTTTGGTAGCTTTTGCTGATTTCTTTCAGTGATAAAATAAAATCACTCATATCTAAGCGCCTCAATCGGGTCTAATCGTGCAGCACGCCGAGCAGGAAAATAGGTTATAGAAAAAGTTAAGCCAATTGATATTAAAACTGAAGTTAGCACATCTTCCCAGCGCAATTGTGCTGGGATGGAATAAATGCCGCGAATTGTCGGGTCCCAAACTTCACCACCAGATATTAAGTTTATGAACGAAAATATTGAGTCGACATATACAGCAAATACACAGCCCAACAGAGTACCAAAAAAAGTGCCTAGAATTCCAGTTATCGCGCCACATAGGAAAAAAATTCTAAGTACCGATTTCTCTGAAAGACCGATTGTTCGTAAAATAGCTATGTCGCGGCTTTTGTTTTTTACGAGCATAACAAGTCCAGAAATTATGTTCATTGTCGCGATCAAAACTAAAATTGACATAATTACAAACATCACATTGTCTTCAATTTCCAAAGCGCGAAGATAATTTCCGGATGCATCTTTCCATGTCCAAAAAAGAAATTTGCCATCTGTTGCACTAGATAATTGCTCTACTATCTCTTCAATTTGATCGGGTTTATTAACGAGAACTTCAATTTCATCTGCTAGATTATCTCTGTCAAAATATTCTTGGGCAATTCTAAATGGCATGTAAATTCTGACCTTATCCATGTCATGACGTCCAGCAGAAAAAACATACTGAACCTCAAATGTTTTTACTCTTGGACTAGCTCCAAAAGCTGTTTTTACTCCACTCGGTGAAATTAACTTAATTTCATCTCCAACGGAAACATTTAGAGTTTGAGCCACACCAGACCCCACAGCCAGCCCTTTACTAAAATTTTTAATGTTACCAATTGATGTTTCAGGATCAGAGACGCGTCTGATAGAAAGAATGTTTTCAGGCGAAATTCCAAAAACGTCGACGCCAGTTGTAGTTGCGTTTGCGCTTGCCATTACTTGGCCTCTTATGAGTGGAGCGGCTCTACTAACACTATTGAGCGATGAGATTATAGAATTTACATTCTCATAATCTTTAAAACTTCTGTAGACGTTACCTTTAGAATCCTTAGTGGGCTGCTTGTAAACGGTGACGTGAGCGTTAGCACCAAGAATGGTATCCACGAGTTCAGCTCGAAACCCAGATCTGACAGAGAGGGTTGCTATTAAAGCGAAGACCGATAGAGAAATTCCGATAAGGCTGATCCAAGTCATGGTACTTATGCCACCTTCGGCGCGTTTTGATCTTAGGTAACGCCAAGCAATCAAAAATTCAAAGTTCGAAAAAATATACATTTTTTTAGACAAAAAATTGCTCCAATATTTCTCTCAAATCATTCGTACCCTGATAAAAGTGTTTAAATCAAATAGATATGAATTAATTATTGCTTGATATTTATGTTATACTTGCTCTACCTGAATGTCATGACTTATCCAAGATATACGTCGCTCGTTAATGATCTCCCTTCCACCGTTCCTTTCGTTGGTCCCGAAACTCAAGAAAGAGAGAGAAAACTTTTATTTGAGGCTCGGTTGGGAGCTAACGAGAATATGTTTGGGCCCTCTCCAAAAGCTTTGTCTGCCTTAAAAAAATATTCAAATGAGCAATGGATGTATGGTGATCCAACTAGCTTTGAACTGCGATGCGCATTGGCTGAAAAGCATAAAATATCCACTGAAAATATTGTTGTAGGCGAAGGAATAGATGGACTACTTGGCTACCTAGTTCGACTTCTTATTTCTGAGGGAGATGACGTCGTTACTTCGGATGGAGCATATCCTACGTTTAATTATCATGTCACTGGTTTTGGGGGAAATCTTCACAAAGTACCTTATCTTGCGGACTGTGAGGATATTGTCTCACTGATCAAAAAAGCCCACTCGGTTGATGCTAAACTAATTTATTTTGCAAATCCTGATAACCCTATGGGGACCCACGTGCCTGGGGATAAAATTGTCGAAGCACTCAAGGAACTACCTTTGGGATGCTTATTTATTTTGGATGAAGCTTATTCTGAATTTGCACCAACTGCATCACTTCCTAATCTAGAAATTACAGATAAGAGAGTGGTAAGATTACGGACATTTTCTAAAGCTTATGGAATGGCTGGTGCACGAGTAGGATATGCAATGGCCGAGGAAAACCTAATAAATTCCTTTGAAAAAATTAGAAATCACTTTGGAATGAATAGATTAGCCCAAAAAGCAGCACTCGAGGCTTTATCCGATAATAAATGGCTTTTGGAAATGGTACAAAAAGTAGAAAATGGACGGCAGAGAATTTACAAAATAGCCGCCAGCAATAATCTAAAATCCATCACCTCCTCGACTAATTTCGTAGCTATTGATTGTGGAAAGGATGGTTTTTTCGCAAAAAAAGTATTAACGGAATTAATTTCATTGGGCATTTTTGTAAGGATGCCTTTTGTTTCTCCTCAAGATAGATGCATCAGAGTAAGTGTTGGAAAAAAAAGAGATTTAGATAGGTTTGAAGAGGCCTTACCTGCAGCATTGAAGCGAGCTTCTAAATAGCACTCAAAATTTCACTAGCCGCTTCTAAAGCGCCGTTCCCGTGTTTGTAGTCAATCGCCCTTAAACCAGTTTCCACGGTTCCCAATAACGCCATTACCATTTGGGTGTTTACGTAACCCATGTGGCCGAACCGAACGAAACCATCGCCGTGTGGGTCTTCAGGCTCTGACATTCCCAGGCCTATACCTATAGTTAGGCCAGATTTGGTTTGTAGCCATTGTCTCAAACGGGTTCCATTTTTTCCCCCTAGACGGATGGACGTAACAGCATGACTGCGATCAGATGGATTTTTTACATTTAGTGAAATATCGCCCGCTGAAGACCATCTATCTATTGCAGCCCAAATAGCTCGACTAAGGATTTCATGACGTTTCCAAGTTTTTTCTATCTCTTCACGTTTGATCATATCTAGTGCTGTTCTAAGACCATAAATATGATGGGTTGGTGCTGTTCCACAAAAATATTCGTAATAAAGCCTTGGGTTTACTCTGGGTTCCCAATCCCAATAAGAGCTGACGCTTGTCAAACTTTTTTGTTGTTCTTTAGCTCTATTATTGAAAAAGACAAAACCTATGCCTGGAGGAACCATAAGACCTTTCTGGCAAGCGGCGACCATAATATCGACGCCCCAGTCGTCCATTTCAAATCGATCACATGCAAGTGAAGCAATACAATCGACTGCCAGCAAGGCTGGAGACTTAATCTCGTCTAAGTTTTTCCTAACACTTGCGATATCATTCTTCACAGAAGTTGAGGTATCAACGTGTGTCATCAGGATGGCCTTATATTTAGTTTTGGGCTCAGACTTTAGTTTTTCATTCAATACCTGGACATCTACAGCTCTATTTTTGCCGAAATCAAGAATATCGACTAATATACCTATTTTCCTGGCCATTTCGGCCCATCCATGTGCAAATCGCCCAGTAGCCAAAACTAAAACATGATCCCCAGCTGAAACCATGTTTGATAGTGCCGCCTCCCAAATTCCGTGACCGTTGGCTATATATATCGCAATATGTCCAGACGACCTAGCAACATAGTTTAGATCAGGTATTAAACTTTCCGTGATTTCGATTAACTCGCCCTCATAGATATTGGGAGAGGCTCTGTGCATAGAACGAAGAACTGCTTCAGGTATCACAGAAGGGCCTGGTATTGCCAAATAAGTTTGACCTGAAGAAACTGACATTTATGGCCTCTAATTTTTTGCCTTTTTGATATAGATACGTTAATCCTCTGAGACGTCAATCGATCTATTTTCCTTTTTTGGTGATTAGTTTGAATTAGGTGAGTAAAAAAGATGGAAATATAATGATCGTTAGTTTGTTAACAAAGCTTGATAATTTTGAGAGATCGGTTCGTACTTCATTTGGTCGGGATATATCTAGTCGTTCAGGACGCTTTTGGGCGCACATTCATTTTCAACTTATGGATCATGCTTTTTTGCGTGTTCTTTGGAGTAATTTCCATCAGATTTGTGATGATGCCTATAGAGCTAGTCAGCCTAGTTCCTCAAATCTAAAGTCTTATAAAGACAAAGGAATAAAAGCTGTTCTCAATTTGCGCGGATTTACCCAGCAAAGTTATGCGTTGTTTGAAGAAGATAGCTGTAAAAAGTTGGGTCTAGAGTTGATTTCAGTCCCTTTAAGTTCCAGCTTTGCGCCGCAATCTGAAAAGCTTTTGGAAATAATAGGAATAATGGAAGAAATTCCGAAACCTTTCGTTTTGCATTGTAAATCAGGAGCCGATCGTGCAGGTTTAGTTTCAGCTATATATTTAATTGTTCAAAAAAAGTTATCAGTTGCTGAAGCAAAAAAGCAGTTGAGCTTTAAATACCTACACCTTGATTTTACGAAAACCGGTATTTTAGATTATATTTTTAATGTATTTGGTGAGCGTTTGAAAATTGAAAATATAGATTTCATTGATTGGCTAAAAAAAGAATATGATGCTGAAATTTTAAATAGTTCATTTAGAAGTAGGGTTGAATGGGAAAGGACTGCTATTGATTTAATGGAGTTTTCTAATGCCAAAAGTAAGCGTTGAAGAAATTCGCAATATTTCTAAAACCGCCTTAGTGCAGCATGGTGCTCTAGATTGGATTTCTCAGCACGTGGCTGACGCAGTGGCAGCATCGGAGAGTGTTGGAAACAGAATTTGCGGTCTTTATTATCTAGAGAGCTATTGCGAACAACTGCTTTCCGGAAGAGTTAACGGTCAAGCCTCACCTGACGTGCAACTGGTAAGGCCTGGCTCAGTTTATGTTGATGCAGATCACGGATTTGCGCAACCTGCGTTTTCAAAAGGTCTTCCAGAGGCTTCAAAGCTTGCTGAAAAAAATGGAATAGCTAGTTTGTCTATTGGTCGAGCACATACCTGTACTTCATTAGGTTATTTTACAAAGAAGATCGCAGAGGCTGGCTTTTTAGGTCTAGGATTAACTAACGCCTCTCCCATCGTTGCGCCGCCGGGTGGAAAATCTAGAATTATTGGTACAAACCCAATTGCTTTTTCAGTACCCGATGGAAACGGTGGTGTTGCTATGCAATTTGATCAATCAACTACAACTGTTGCGTTGGGCAAAATAACAATGGCGAAAGCAGCTGGTAAAAGTATTCCAGAGGGTTGGGCTTTAGACAAAGATGGTAGAGCGACTAAAGATCCAGAAGAGGCACTAAAGGGAACGTTGGTGTCAGCTGGCGGTTATAAGGGTTGGGGCTTTGGATTGATGGCAGAAATTCTCGTCGCTGGAATGACTGGTGGGCGAATTTCTAAAAATGTTGGGCCTCTGAAAGCTAAAGATGGAGAACCTCATAATTTAGGGCAGTTTTATATAATTATAGATCCCGCAAGTGGGGCTTCGTTTTATAATCGTCTTGAAGAATTGACTACCATTATTTCTTCCGAGGAGGGCACCCGGATGCCGGGTCAATATACTATTCCTCAGACTGAAGTTGATGTGCCAGACGAGCTTTGGAACTTAGCGATAAGCTTAAGTAAAGCTAAGCATTCTGAGTAAGCCAAACACCGAATACCATAACAAGAATTCCTGAAATGCGCATCATCGATAAATGATTAATTTGGGTACCAAATAAACCGTAATGGTCTATTATTGCTGCAGAAAAAAGCTGCCCAAGCAACACAAAAAATATAGCATTTCCGATTCCAAAATGGGGCGCGACAAAGGAAATTGACAACACATAAAAAGCTATAAAGGCACCTGCGACGAAAAGATATTTTGGCGCAGAAGGAATTTGTTTAACAAATGATTTGTCGGTAATCATAAGGGCCAGTAAAGCAATACAAAAAGCCATAAAAAAGGCAAACGCCGACGCTGCTACAGGCGAGCTTAAATGTTTTCCTAAAGAAGAGGTCATTGCAGCCATTATTGGTATTCCAATACCCGCTAAGAGCATAATTGTGGCAAATGATAGCATATTACCTCCACTAGCTATGTTAGTCTTTTTTTTCATTATTTTGGTCAAAAACCTTGTTTGTTGAGCAATGAATTTAAACTCATTTTGCTAATCAAATGATAAAGAATTATATGTCTAATTCATCAGCAAATTTTGCATTTTCTTGAATATATTGAAAACGAAGTTCGGGTTTTTTACCCATAAGCTGGTCAACCAGATTACTGGTTTCGCCGGGCTCCTCGTCATCAATACTTACTCGGATGAGTTTTCTAGATGAAGGATCCATTGTGGTTTCTTTTAGATCTTTAGCATCCATTTCACCTAGGCCTTTAAACCTACTTACATCGATTTTGCCACGGCCACCTATTCCATTATTAAGCCAGGTATCTCTCTCAACTTCGTCAACACAATATACTCGGTGTGATCCTTGCGTGAGTCTAAAAAGTGGAGGGCAAGCTAAATAAAGGTGACCATAGTCAATCAAAGGCCGCATTTGCGTAAAAAAGAAAGTCATGAGCAAAGATGCGATATGGGCTCCATCAACGTCAGCATCTGTCATTATGATGACCTTATCATATCGCAAATCATCAAGATTGAATTTTGTACCTAATCCCACGCCTAAAGCTTGGGTTAAATCACTTATCTCTTGATTGGATCCTAATTTAGAACTGGCTGCACCTAAGACATTCAATATCTTGCCTCTTAACGGTAAAAGGGCCTGGGTTCTGCGGTCTCTGGCCATTTTTGCTGAACCTCCAGCACTATCTCCTTCGACAATGAAAAGTTCAGTTCCTTCTCGGCTTGTTGCTGAGCAATCAACTAATTTTCCTGGTAAGCGTAATTTCTTGGTTGCTGTTTTTCTTTGAGTTTCTTTCTCTTGACGGCGCCTTAAGCGTTCTTCAGCCCTTAGTATCAGAAAGTCCAAAATAGCTCCGGCTGACTTAGTATCTGCGGCAAGCCAATTATCAAAGTGATCTCTAACAGAATTTTCTACTAACCTTTGAGCTTCAACAGTCGCTAGCCTATCCTTAGTTTGACCTACAAACTCAGGTTCGCGAATAAAACAGCTAACTAATGCGCAGCCACCTGCAATTAAATCTTCACGGATTATATCTTTGGCTTTTCTATTGTTTATGAGTTCTCCATATGCCCTAATACCCTTTAAAATTGCAGACCAAAAACCGTTTTCATGCGTCCCGCCCTCTGGAGTGGGCACTGTATTGCAATAAGACTGGATAAAGCCATCACGTGCTGGTGTCCAATTAATAGCCCATTCAACTTTGCCAGCAGTTTGAAATCTTTCCTGAAAGTCAACACTGCCAGCAAATGGCAACTCAGAATATGTTGAATTATTTTCGATTGTTTCACCCAAATAATCAGATAACCCTCCCGGGAAATGAAAACTGGCCTCGAGCGGGGTGACGTTATCGTCAATTGCGGATTTCCATCGAATTTCAACACCACTGAAAAGATAGGCTTTAGATCTAATTGTTTTAAAGAGCTTGGCAGGCTTGAACCGATGGCTACCAAAAATTTCTTCGTCTGGATGGAACTGGACCATAGTTCCGCGTCTATTTGGTGCTGAGCCCAACTTTTCGATTGATTTTATTGGGTTGCCTCGGGAAAAACTTTGGCGAAATAGTTCTTTATTTCTAGCTACTTCTACGACCATGTAGTCTGATAAAGCATTTACAACCGAGGCGCCCACACCATGTAAGCCACCGGATGTTTGATAAGCCTTACCACTGAACTTACCACCGGCGTGAAGTGTGCAGAAAATTACTTCTAATGCCGATTTGTCTGGAAATTTAGGATGTGGATCAGTCGGAATTCCTCGTCCATTATCTTTTACGCTTATCGAATAATCTGAATGTAACTCCACTTCAATTCTATTTGCTTGGCCAGCTACTGCTTCGTCCATAGAATTATCTAATATTTCGGAAACCAAGTGATGGAGAGCTCTCTCATCGGTTCCTCCAATATACATTCCTGGACGCTTACGAACTGGCTCTAAGCCTTCCAGAACTTCTATCGAAGATGCATCATATTGCACTTCGTTTTCCACGGAGAGTAAATCATTCATGTTTCTGCTCTTTTAACTCACTATGACAGGTCAAAGTCGTAAGGGGAAGAGATCAATTCCATTTAAGTTTGTTACTCACGCAGATCTCTATAGTTGAAAAATTAAAATTTAAATTAAAGACGCTAATTAATTTACTTTTCTAGTTTTTAAAGATAGCCGGCAGTAATGAAATTTTTAAGCTGCATTCGCTCCCTTTTTTTACTTTCGCTACCATTAATTGGAGGGCACATAGCCCAAATTCTTATAGGTGTAGGCGACACCTTGATTGTTGGCCGCTATTCTACTGAAGCACTTGCTGCACTCGTTTTGGGAACCACAATCTTTTTTATTATTTTTATTCTTGGAGCTGGGTTTTCATTTGCTGCGATGGCGTTAGTCTCAACTGCAAATACGGAAGATGACACCACAAAAATTAGAAGAATTACTAGGATGGCCTTGTGGTTAAGCCTTGCTTTTGGTTTGCTTGTTTCTCCAATTTTTGTTTTTTCAGAGCGGCTTCTTTTATTATTGGGCCAGGAATTTAACCTCGCAGCTTTGGCTTCTGAGTATCTCATCTTTTCTGGTATTGCGATGTTCCCTGCTCTCAGTTCTTCAGTTTTGAGGTGTTATTTGGCAGCAATGGAGTATGTAAAAGTTACATTTTATATCTCAATTATTGCTGTTTTATTGAACCTTTTGATCAATTATCTACTTGTATTTGGAATGTTTGGACTGCCTGAGCTCGGGATAATTGGCGCAGGTATTGCAACCATTTTTGTCAACCTATTTATGTTTATAAGTTTTATTATTTGTGCAAAAATCCAGTTGCCGCAGCACAATTTATTTGTCCACTTTTGGAGACCAGATCGTGGCGTAATTGGCCTTGTTTTAAAAATGGGTTCTGCAATTGGGGTAACTAGCTTGGCTGAAGCAGGTTTGTTTTCAGCTAGTTCAATAATGATGGGTTGGGTTGGTCAACTTGAGCTGGCGGCCCATGGAATTGCTTTGCAACTAGCAAGTATAACCTTCATGCTTCATTTAGGCTTATCAGATGCTGCCACAATTAGAGTCAGCGCGGCTTTCGGTAAAAAGGATAAACACAAAATTATTAATGAGTGTTGGGCTGCGCTGGTTATATCATTGGGACTATCATCTCTAGCCATTATGATTTTTCTTGGGTTTCCCAAATTTCTTATTTCGGCTTTTTTAAATTCTGAAGAACTTAATGCATACTTGATAATTGAAATGGGAATTTCTCTTTTAGCATTGGCTGCATTGTTTCAATTAGTAGATGGTGGACAGGCTCTAGCGATACACTTGCTTCGTGGTCTACACGATACGACAATACCTATGTATTTAGCTGTTATAAGTTATTGGATAATAGGCCTGCCTAGTGGTTATATTTTAACTTTTCATTTTAATTTTGGCGCACAAGGAATTTGGTTAGGCTTAGTGATAGGCTTAGGTTTTGCCTGCTTATTTCTATTTTTGCGCCTTATAAAAAATCTAAAAATTTAATCTGGAAGCTATTAAATAAGTGATCCACAAAAATTAGTAATCCGTTCGCAAGCATCAATTAAAAGTCCATCGGATGTTGCGTAGCTGATACGAAAGTTTGGGGATAATCCAAAGGCAGAACCAAAAACTACGGCAACGCCAACTTTTTCAAGAAGGAATGTACAAAAATCTTCATCGGATGAAATTAGCTTACCGTTTTGTGTTTTTTTTCCTATTAAACCAGAAATATCTGGATAAACGTAAAATGCACCTTCAGGAACAGGACATGATATTCCTTCAATCTGATTTAACTTTTCGACGACTAAGTTTCGACGACGAACAAATTTTATGTTATTTTCAGTAATAAAATCTTTTGAACCAGTCAGGGCAGTTAAGGCAGCCCATTGACTTATTGTGCAAGGGTTTGAGGTGCTTTGGCTTTGAATTTTGCGCATTGCTTTGATTAAATTTTCTGGTCCACCTGCAAAGCCGATCCTCCAGCCTGTCATCGCGTAGGCTTTTGATACTCCATTGCAAGTTAATGTTCTGTCAAAAAGACGGGGTTCTACTTGCGCCGGTGTGTTGAAAACAAAGTCGTCGTATGCCAAGTGCTCATACATGTCATCTGACATAATCAACACATTTGGGAATTTCATTAAAACTTCTGTGAGTTTTTTTAGCTCATTTTTTGAGTAGCCGGCACCTGTTGGGTTTGAAGGTGAATTGAATATAAACCATTTCGTTTTATCGGTGATTGCTCCCTCAAGTTGCGCAGGAGAAATTTTATAATTATTTTTGGAAGAGGCCTCGATAAAAACTGGTTGGCCGCCCGCGAGGAAAACCATATCTGGATACGACACCCAATATGGCGCCGGTATTATCACTTCGTCCCCCGGATTTAATGTCGCCATTAGAGCATTATACAAAATTTGCTTTCCGCCAGTACCAATGGAAATCTGATTTGGATTATAGTTTAAGTCATTTTCAAGCTCAAATTTTTCACAAACGGCTTCCTTTAAAGTTTTCATACCATCTGGATCCGTATACTTAGTTTGTCCGGACTTTATTGCTTCGATTGCAGCATTCTTTATGTGGTCAGGAGTGTCAAAATCAGGTTCACCAGCAGAAAGTGAAATAACATCGCGCCCCTCTGATTTCATTTGTGTTGCCAAGCTTGACATAGCAATTGTTGGGGAGGGTTTTACTCTTGCAAGATTATTGGATAGTATACTCATTTATTTGATCCGTTTGTACAATCGTTTGAATTGTCTTAAAGTGCTGCCATAAACCATTCAAGCAATATATAAGAGGCGTCGCAGGTAAAATAATATGGATTGGTACGGGCCAGATAAAGCTACTTTTGGCGACAGGTTGGTGGCTGCAAGAGAAAAATCAAATTTATCACAGCAGGATTTGGCGAAGCGCCTGGGAGTGAAAAATTCAACTATTAAATCATGGGAAAACGATAACTCAGAGCCACGCGCAAATCGGCTATCCATGCTGGCTGGTTTGTTGAATGTATCAATTACTTGGTTAATTAGTGCTGAGGGGTCAGGCGTTGAGGATCCTGAAAAATCATATGAAATGCCAGATGATTTACAAGAGTCTCTCAAAGAGTTGACGGCATTAAGAATAAATTTACTTAAAATTGTTGATAGGATTACGAGTATAGAAAATAAGCTCAGAGCTAGCGGAAAACTTAATTAGCCCATGGACGAACTGGAAATTAAACGCAAAAGATTAAAGATGCGTTCCATGCGCCGTGGAATAAAAGAAATGGATTTAATCTTAAAAAATTTTGCTGATTTAAATTTGAATTCGATGTCAGAACTGGAACTTGAAAATTTTGAAAATTTACTTTTGGAAAATGATCAAGATCTATACCAGTGGTCTACTGGCCGAGTTGACCCAAAAAAAGAATTTTTTGACCTTATTCAGGATATAAAGAATTTTATTTCCAATTCAGGTGGCTTATCTTCTTAGAATATTTGGTACAGTTCTTATTTCTACCAGTGCCCAATATTTTCCATAGAAGCCCAAGGTTCTTTAGTTTCCAAAGCTCCTCCAGCTTGTAAAAGCTCTACTGATATATTGTCTGGGGACCTAACAAATGCCATTCTTCCATCTCTCGGGGGCCTATTAATCGTCACGCCATTTTCCATCAAATGATCACACATTTCATATATATTTTCTACTTCATATGCCAAATGTCCGAAGTGTCTGCTATCGCTTGGAAGACCCTCGTCACCATCCCAATTATATGTGAGTTCGACAGGGCATTCTTCTTGTCCCTCAGGTGCCATGAAGATTAGGCTGAACCTTCCTTGTTCACTGTCATGATGGCGAATTTTTTTTAAACCCAAGAGCTCATAAAATGCTATCGAAGCTTCAAGGTTTTTTACACGTACCATTGTGTGCAGATATTTAGTTTTCATTTTTTACACCTTTCCCCACAGTCTTTCATTAAACACAACTTTTTTCATTCGTTCGAAGTAATTTTTAGCTAAGGTTTTGGAATAAAGCCAGTCCATATCGGATCTAGGGAATAAAATGTATGTTGCGGTTTATTATCTTAGATGCACAATATATGGTAAGCGAAAGTTGATTAAAAGGATTCGAAGATGCCAGTGACCCCCGAACAGAAAGCCGATATCGATGCACTGAGGTCCGAGCAAAACCAGACACTTCGAGCGGTCAGCGTGGGCATGGAAAACCACTTGTATAAGGTTTATCCTGTTCTAGATCATGGCTTTGTAAGAGTGGTAGATTACATGGGTGACGATGCTGCAATATGTCAAGCAGCCCGTGTCAGCTATGGCCGTGGTACAAAGTCAGTACAAAATGATGAGGGGCTCATCAGATATTTAATGAGGCACTGGCATTCAACGCCGTTTGAAATGTGCGAAGTGAAATTACACGTTAAATTACCGGTTTTTGTTGCTAGGCAATGGATCCGCCACAGAACAGCCAATGTAAACGAATATTCAGCGCGTTACTCTATTCTTGATCGGGAATTTTATATCCCTGAGCCAGAGGCATTGGCGGCTCAATCAGTTATAAATAATCAAGGTCGAGGAGAGGTGTTGACTGGAGAAGAGGCAGAAAAAGTTCTGCGATTGCTCAAAAATGACTCGGCTCAGACTTATGATCATTACGAACAAATGATAAGCCAAGAGGGCCAAAAGGGTCTTGCGCGTGAGCTTGCGCGAATGAATTTACCAGCAAATATTTATACCCAATGGTACTGGAAAGTAGATCTACATAACTTATTCCATTTTCTGCGGTTACGCGCAGATAGTCACGCACAGTTTGAAATTAGAGTATATGCTGATGAAATTTGTAAATTAGTTAGCGATTGGGTTCCATTCGCATATGGGGCCTTCGAAGATTATAGACTAGGCGGGGCGACATTATCCTCTAAGGCATTAGATTGCATCAAACGAATGATTAAAGGAGAACTGGTCACGAAAGAGACTAGCGGTATGTCAGCGGGTGAATGGCGTGAGTTTAGCGCTTTGATTGAATAAATTTATTCTAAATCTTGAACCGCTATAGATTGAATCAATGTTCCGTTGTTTTTGAAAATCAGAATTTCATTTGTGTCTGTAATAACAGAATACCAATCCTGTGTTTGTGTAAAAGCTATGGGCTTAGTCCCATCAGGAAGTATCAACGTCTGGGGAAAATTTATATTTTCGGAGCGAAGTTTAAAGGCAAGCAATGCAGCGATAGTTAAAATTCCTGCAATCATTGATACAGTAAGTAATGTTACTAAACGTTGCAAAAACCTTAAATTTCGAGGTAATTGGAAATCGGCGTTAGGAGGTTGATCGTCTATGTCCATAATAAGTTTCTCCATTTCAAATAGTCCACCTTCTAGACTAGATAAAGCGCTTTCACGCGATGCGCCAGCCCAAGCTGGTCTATCTCGGACGCGATTAACCCGGCTTATAACTGAGGGCTATGTAGAAGTTGATGGCAATATAGTTAAAAATCCAACCGCTAATGTAAGTGAAGGACAATCCGTCAAAGTTCTGATGCCCGAACTGGAGCCAGTGGAAACATTACCCCAAAAAATCAAATTAGATATAATTTTTGAGGATGAGGATCTCTTGGTTGTTAACAAGATTGCTGGCATGGTTGTTCACCCGGCTCCTGGTTCGCCAAAAGATACGCTAGTGAATGCATTACTTTACCATTGTCAGAATAGTTTATCTGGTATTGGAGGTGAAAAAAGACCTGGAATTGTTCATAGAATAGACAAGGATACGAGCGGCCTTCTGGTCGTTGCCAAAAACGATAAAGCGCATCATGGACTGGCTGAACAATTTGAACAACATAGTGTTGAGAGAATATACCACGCATTTTGCCATGGAGCTCCTGATGTGGGGTCCCCTCGTTTAAAGGGCGTCAAAGGCGTCTCGTTTGAGGTGGGAAGTGTGGTTAAAATTTCTACACATTTGGCTCGTCACAAACATGACCGTCAACGTCAAACAGTTTTATTTGAAGGAGGCAGGCATGCAGTTACTCGTTTCAAAGTACTTGAAAAGTTTGGGAACCCCCACGTTGTTTCACTAATTGAGTGCTGGCTTGAAACTGGTAGGACTCATCAAATCAGAGCACAGATGGCCCATTTAGGTCACGCTTTAATTGGAGACGCAAAATACGGAAGACGAAAAAAAATTTCTAACAAAGCATTGAATGAAGATGGCTTTAATTCGGTCAACGAATTTCAACGGCAGGCTTTGCACGCATCAGTTCTTGGTTTTATTCACCCTTTGACAGGTAAACGGATGAAGTTTTCACTCGATATGCCATCAGATATGCAAAAATTGGCCCTAGGGTTGAAAAAATAAATAATATTAATATATCAATTATTAAGTTGCTTTTTGTGTTAAACTAACAGTGACTGTTCTTATTTTAAACGCCAATACTTCAAGCTTTTTGGGAAAATCGATTAGTAAAAATGAGTAATTATAAAAACCTTCCAGCTCCAAGCCCAGAAAATGGATTGAGCAGATATTTACAAGAAATACGGAAGTTCCCAATGCTGGAGCCGGAACAGGAGTATATGTTAGCAAAGCGTTGGATCGAGGAACAGGATTCTGATGCTGCCCATCAGATGGTAACGTCTCACCTAAGATTGGCAGCGAAGATAGCTATGGGTTATCGTGGGTATGGGCTGCCACAGGCTGAAGTTATTTCAGAAGCTAATGTGGGGCTGATGCAAGCAGTAAAACGTTTTGACCCTGAAAAAGGTTTTCGTCTTGCAACCTATGCCATGTGGTGGATACGGGCGAGTATCCAGGAATATATCTTGAGAAGCTGGTCTCTTGTAAAAATGGGTACAACTAGTGCTCAAAAAAAGTTATTTTTCAATTTGAGGAAGGCTAAATCCAGAATAGGTGCTTTAGACGAAGGGGATATGCATCCTGATAATGTTGCAAAAATTGCTGGAGACTTAGGCGTTTCTGAGGCCGAAGTGGTTTCGATGAACCGCAGACTGTCGGGAGGCGATGCATCACTGAACGCGATGATAAGTGCCGACGGCGAGAGTTCGATGGAATGGCAAGACTGGTTAGAAGATGAAGATGCCGATCAGGCTGCTGACTACGAATTCCAGGATGAATTATCTATGCGCCGCGTTATGCTAAATTCTGCTATGAGTGGATTAAATGATCGAGAGAAAGATATTTTAACGCAAAGACGTTTGGTCGACGAGGTAAAAACACTCGAGGAATTGAGTGAAAATTATGGCGTTAGTAGAGAGCGTGTAAGGCAAATTGAAGTTCGCGCCTTTGAAAAACTGCAAGAAAAAATGCGCGAAATGGCTTTGGAGAAGGGTATGATTTCTCAATAGCTATTGAACTTTTCTCTGAAATAACTTCAATTTCGAAACTGAAGAATTTTGGAGATAATAATGGAATATTTAAGGTGGGGTGTTTTAGGAGCTTCAAAATTTGCTTTGGAGCACTTAACCCCAGCAATTCAACTAGCAAAGAATAACCGTTTTAACGCGCTAGCTTCTGGCTCTAAAGAAAAAGCTGCTGCATTTGCGCAACTTGAGCCGGAAATAGAGCGCTATGAAAGTTATGATGAACTGTTAGCAGACGACGTAGCTGATGCCGTTTACATTCCTTTACCCAACACCATGCATGTTGATTGGACAATTCGGGCAATTAAATCTGGAAAACACGTCTTATGCGAAAAACCGATCGCGATGAGAGCTGAAGAAATTAATGAGTTAATAAAACTTAGAGATGATACCGGGTTATTAGTTGCTGAAGCTTATATGATTGTGCACCATCCTCAGTGGCAAAAGGCAAAGGAGATTGTTCAATCGGGTGTTTTGGGAGAATTAATTCAAGTCGACTCAGTGTTTAGTTATAATAATCAGGCGGACCTCGAAAATATTCGTAATAACTCGAAGATGGGCGGGGGAGGTTTACCTGACATAGGAGTTTACACTTTAGGATCAGTTAGGTTTGTTACAGGCGAAGAACCAGTGGCAATTCAGCATGCTGATATAAAATATGAAAATGGTGTGGATGTATGGGCGCTAGCCGCCTTTGATTTTCCAAAATTCAAGTTTACCAGCATTACATCTATGAGAATGGCGCCGCGACAAGAAGTTACGTTTCAAGGAACAGAGGGTTTTATAAAACTTACAGCGCCCTTTAATCCAATGGTTTATGATAAAGCAGAAATTATTCAACGGATGAATGATGGAACAGAAAAAGTTTATAGTTATCCAGGTGTTTCCCATTACGTAAACCAAATAGAGGCATTCAGTGATGCCGTTTTAAACAGCAAAACCTATCCTTGTAGTTTGGAATTTTCTCAAGGAACTCAATCGATGATTGATAGTATCTTCGATTTTGCTGCAGGTTGAGCTTTATAAACACACCCTTTATTTTTTTCTGCAATTGCGTAAACTATGCTGCAGCGCTGCATAGGGAGAGTGGTTTGCCAGGCAATAAAAAGACATTGATGATAAAGCGATATGCTAGTCGTCGTTTATACAACACCGAAACAAGCGACTATGTAACTCTCGAAGATATTGCTCGTTTTATTCATGATGGTAGGGATGTACGAATACTTGATCTTAAATCAGGCGATGATTTGACTCGTCAATATCTTTTGCAAATTATTGCGGAGCATGAAAGCCGAGGTGACAGTGTACTCCCAATCGATATTCTTACAGATTTAGTCAGATCATATACTACTCAAGCGACTTCTATCGTTCCACAATTTCTTGAAATGTCTTTTCAAATGCTCACAGAACGACGAGAAAAGTTGATTGAAAAAACTTCAATTAGTAAAACTGAGCCCGATTTTGAGGCGATTAAAGCGAAACAAGAAGATTTTTTGGCGGCTTTTGCTGGTGATTTTGGGAATAGGCCTATCGCGTTAGCCCCAAATAAAAGAAACCAAAAAGGCGAGGCACACGATAAGACAGAAGAGTTAGAAGCAATTAAAAACAAATTGTCTGACTTACAGGAGCAGTTAGACAAGCTAAAAAACTAGCTGAAAAATTCACATTCCAATTTTGTCGCGTAAAGCGTACCAGCTCATAGCAAGGATGAGTAGGGGAGTTTTGTATCTAGCCCCACCAGGAAAAGATTTGATTGGGATACTTGCCATTGTGTTAAAGCCATCTTGCTGTCCATTTATGGCCATTGATATTAGCTTTCCCGCATGCGTTGCAGTTCCCAGACCATGGCCCGAGTAACCAGAAACTGATAAAATTGTGTCCGTGATCCTACAAAAATATGGCATTCTTTGTCTGGTTATTCCTAACGTGCCACCCCAAGCATAGTCTATCTTTAGGTTGGATAATTGAGGGAATATTTCCAACATTGGTTTTAGAACAGTGGAAGTAATGTTTTTGGGAAATTTATAGGAATAATTTTCGCCACCACCAAATAGAAGTCGCTTATCCTTTGAGAGACGAAAATAATTAACCACAAATTTTGTATCAGCCACAGCTATATCTTTTGTGAGAACTTCTTCGGCTCTCTGTCCTAGTGGCTCAGTAGCTATTATGAAATTATTTATTGGCATTACTTTTGCCGCAACTTTTGGTTCAAGGTTACCCAAATAACCATTGCATCCGAGAATAACAAAATCAGATTGAATTTCACCTACTTTTGTGACTGTCCTATTTACCTTGCCTGGTACCAATTTTATTACTTCAGACTGTTCAAAAATATCTGTGCCAGCTACCACTGCTGCTTTTGCTAATCCAAAAACAAACCTAAGTGGGTGTAGATGAGCTGCGTTCATATCTAAAATTCCACCGGTGTATTTTTCAGAGCAACACAAAGTATTACAGTCTTCGGGACTCAATAATTCTAATCCTTTGTAATTATATCTTTTTTTGAGATATTTGGCATAGTTATGAAGCTCTTTAACTTCTTTGGAGTTAAATCCTAATGTGGCGATTCCAGGCTTGATGTGGCAGTCGATCTTATTTGTGTTTATAATGTCTTTGACGGTACTCACCGCATCATTGGCGAGATGCCACATTTTATCAGCGTTATTTTCACCTATTTTGTTTACAAGTTCATCTTGATATACCCTTTGACCTGCGCCTAGTTGGCCACCATTGCGGCCAGAGGCACCAAAGCCAACTCTATGAGCATCTAACACCGCCACAGAATAACCTAAATTAGATAGGTGAAGAGCAGAACTTAAACCCGTGTAGCCAGCACCTACAATGCATATGTCATATTTCTTAGTACCCTTAAGACTTGGGAATGCATTTAAAGGCTTTGCAGTTGCTGAGTACCAGCTGTCTGGATAGTTTCCTTGGGTATCGTTTGAATACAACAAATTCATACGTTTAATAGAAGATGCTCTCTTTCCCATGGACTGATAACTTGCAAAAACTCTTCATATTCTGCTCTTTTGACTATTGAATAAACTCGGGCAAATTCTGGATGCAATACTTCATGCAGTTCAGTGGCTTCTTCGAAAATATCTAGAGCTTGGCCCATAATCTTTGGTATCTCAGCCTCTCCTTCATAGGCTTCTCCTCGAAATTGCTTTACCGGCCGTATTTCATTCACCATGCCTAGATATCCACATGCTAGTGAGGCTGCTATACCCAGATAAGGATTACAATCCATTCCACCCACTCTATTTTCGACGCGTCGTGCTTCTGGATCTGAAAGAGGTATTCGTATTCCAGTGGTTCTATTATCGCGTCCCCACTCCAAGTTAATAGGTGCTGCATGATCTTTTACATAACGCCGATAAGAATTCACATAAGGGGCCATGACGGCAATCGCTGCCGGCATATATTTTTGAAGGCCACCAATAAAATGATAAAAAAGATCTGTTTCACCGCCTTGGGGTCCTGAAAAGGCGTTGGAACCGCTATCTAAATCCAGAATAGAGTGATGAATATGCATTGCACTTCCAGGCTCATTTTCAATTGGCTTTGCCATAAAGGTTGCAAAACAGTCATGCCTTAGCGCTGCTTCTCGTATCAGTCGTTTAAAAAAGAAAACTTCATCAGCAAGTTTTACTGGACACCCATGTCTAAGATTTATTTCTAATTGGCCTGCACCACCTTCTTGCGTAATTCCGTCAATTTCAAAACCTTGTGCTTCAGAAAAATCATAAATGTCGTCTATAACTGGTCCAAATTCATCAACAGCTGTCATAGAATAAGCTTGACGAGCAGCAGCAGGACGCCCGGAGCGTCCCATCATCGCTTCGATAGGATTTGTAGGATCTAAATTTCGTGCAACAAGAAAGAATTCCATTTCGGGGGCAACAATTGGATCCCACCCTTTTGCATGATACAGATCAGTCACTCGCTTAAGAACATTTCTTGGAGCAAATGGTATTGGCTCTTCTTTACGGTCAAACGCATCGTGAATAACTTGCAATGTCCAGTCACCTGTCCAAGGCGCTGCAGACGCGGTAGAAATATCAGGTCTTAGTACCATATCTCTTTCGACGAAGCCTTCTTCACCAGCGGCCTCTCCCCAACCACCTGTTATTGTTTGAAAAAAAATAGAGTCTGGTAGGTGGAAAGATTTTTGACGTAAAAATTTTGTGGCAGGAACGGCTTTTCCGCGGGCAATTCCGGGTAAATCGGCAACGACACATTCCACTTCATCTAATTTTTTGCCCTTGATATATTCCTTTGCGGCCTCAGGGAGCCCAGAGATCATCTCATCCAATTTGTTCATTGGTCACCATTCAAGACTGAGCTGAACTTGGTAACTATCTCATTCAGCGATGTTTTCTTTTCAAAATTATTTAAAGCCTCATCCAACAAATGTTCTGGCACCAGACCTTTTCCCCTAGTTTCGATCAGACCTTTAATAACTTCATGAGTGAACTCTGGATGTGGTTGTATCGTTAAAATAGTGTCACCGTAGCTTAATGCTGCATATTTACAAAATGAATTTTCTGCTAAAACTTTAGCATTTTTAGGTTTTTTAACAACCTGATCTTGATGCCACGCGTTTAAATAAATGCTCTCGTTTCCCCATTTGTATTCTTTAAGCCCTACTGACCAACCACCAGAAAATTTCTCTACTTTTCCTCCTAGTGCTTGCGCAATAATTTGATGTCCAAAGCAAATACCTAAAAGGGGAATTTTCTCTTGTTCAATGCTTCTGATGAACTCTTCTAGTGGTTTAATAAATTTATGATCTTCATATACACCATGTCGTGAACCTGTTATTAACCAACCCTCTGATTCAAAAGGTGATCCAGGAAAAATCATGTTTTCTACATCATAAGAGACAAAGTTAAAATCACGGCTTGAAAATAGCGTTTGGAACATTTCAGAATAGTCCCCAATCGTTTTTTGAATTTGAGAAGGAGCGTGGCCTGTTTCTAAAATGCCAATTTTCATATAATAGCCTTAAATTGCTGCGACATAATATTTCCAATGTTTTTTCGATTCAATCTTTTTAAATTTATTTAATTCCTGTCTCTTGGTTCTCACCAGGTTTTCAATTAATTCTTTCGAAAAGATCTGTTTAATTTCTTTATCATTTTCAAAGTAATTTATAGCTTCTTCCCAGTTGCGAGCTAATTTTTTAGCGCTATTGCTATATGCATTATTCATAACTGGTTTTATTGGAGTTAATTTTTTTTCTATCCCGAGCAGCGCGGATCCAAGCACTGCCGTCATAACGAGGTATGGATTTGTGTCACCACCAGCCACTCGGTGCTCTATTCGTTTTGAGGCAAAGTCACCACCCGGAATTCTGATTGCAGTCGTCCTATTTTCATAGCCCCATTGCGCTGAGATGGGTGCATGAGAATCTTTTACAAATCTTTTATAACTATTAGCAAAAGGAGCAAAAATTAAAGTTGATCCCCGAAGGCAACGCAGGCAACCAGCAACAGCTGATTTCAGTAGTTTTGATCCTTCATTTTTATTATTATTGAAGATATTGTCACCGTTTCGGTCTATAATAGTGAAGTGAATATGCATTCCATTTCCTGCGTCCTGTAAATAGGGTTTTGCCATAAAAGTTGCTGCGATACCGTGTTTTCTTGCTAAACCTTTTGTGAGTAATTTGAATAGCCAAGCGTCATCACTAGCGGCGAGCGCGTCGCAATGTTTGAGAGTAACTTCAAATTGGCCACAGCCGGACTCGGATGTAATGGATTGTACAGTTATGCCAATTTGTTCACATCCATTTTGCAGGTCACTGAAAAAATCATCAAAGCAATCTAATTCTGATATCCCTAGAACATTTGGAGTGGATAACCGTTGTCCTGAAATTGGATTAATCGGAGGCAAAAGTGAAGTTTTGCGCTCATCGATGAGATAAAACTCCATTTCTGTAGCCGCTATAGCTTTTAATCCTTTTGATTCATAACTTTTCATAATTCGTTCTAGTGCGTGCCGCGGATCACCTTCAAAAGGCTCTTCGTGTTCCGTTAACATAGATACAGGTGCGAGTGCTGTTGGGTTTTTTAGCCATGGAATTGAAAGAACCCCCCGGCTTGTAATTTTCAATAAACCATCTTGATCACCAGTTTCAAAAACTAAAGGGCTATCTTCTATATCTGCTCCGAAAATATCTACGTTAAGAGCTGAAAGAGGCATTCTGATGCTACCATCTTTAAGTTTTTTCTTCTCAAACCCTGGCAAACGTTTACCGCGCATCTGACCATTTAGGTCACACGCTGCTATTCTGACACTTTTTACTTTTTCAGGGTATATCATGATTTAAAAATCTTTTTGGTGACGATCTCATGCCTGAGAGGGCATGTCTATAAGTTCCTAAGCGACTAGCGTATTAATCTTATTCTGAATTTTATTTTAGTGTGCTTATCTTTTGGTAAATGAATATTGAGTTTTCTATTAGCTAAGCCAAATAAACCAATTAGAATAAGGGTCAAAAAAATAAAGTATCCGGCTAAAATTGGATATGGGATAAATGGGTTAAAAGTCTTATCAGCAAAATAATTAGCATAGTAAAGGGCATCTCCGCGTTGTTGCCATGCTGGAAAACTCGAAAAAAAGACTAGAGTAGTGGCGTGGAATAAGAAGATAGCTTCATTAGTATAAGCTGGCCACGCCAGTCTCAACATTGTTGGCCACACAATGCGTCGAAATCGAGAAAAACCTGACATCCCATAAGCATCGGCCGCCTCTAAGTCACTTTTTGGAATTGCTTGTAGTGCACCATAAAAAATTTCACCGCTATACGCTGCAGTATTACAAAAAAGAACAAACAATGCCCCAGCCCATGCCGATGTCAACGGAGATAGAAAGGTAAAGCTTTGCTTCAATGATAAAAATAAAAAATAGGCAAAGAAAAACTGAATAAATAAAGGTGATCCCCTAAATATAAAAATAAACCATCCTGATAATTTTCTTAAATAAAAATTTTTGGAAGCTTTTCCCAAAGCCAACAGAGTGGCCAATATAAACCCGCTGGTGAGAGCAAGGGTGCCAAAATAAATATTCCATATCATCCCAGAGCCTATCAGTGTGAACTGATGGCAGAGCGTGAAATCTGATCTAGGTAATAATCTCTCTCCTAAACCAATCGATCTAAGGCCGTAATCCGCAATAATATCTAAACAACTCATCTTCCCACGTGCCTTTGTAAGTCACCGCCCAGCGTGGCAGCTCCACGAGATAGGGTTCTCATTAGGGTATCTATTACCAGTTCTGATGCTCGCGTAAACGCAAGATAGAAAATCAGTAATCCTAGAAAATACCAAACTCTCCAATCTCCATGGGGGTAACTCGTAAATTTGGCAGTTTTTGTGCCGCCTAGCTCACGCGCCCAGTAAACTATATCCTCCACACCTAATAAAAATAAAAGTGGAGTGGCCTTTATTAAAATCATCCACAGATTACCCAAACCTGGGAGAGCGAATATCCACATTTGTGGTACTAGTATTCTGCGGAATACCTGCCGCTCTGTCATTCCGAATGAAACAGCTGTCTCAATTTGTGTCTTCGGTACTGCGCGCATTGCTCCATAAAGAATATTTGCTGCAAAGGCTCCGAAGACTATTGCAAAAGTGAATACGGCTAAAAGAAATCCATAAACTTCATGTATCCACTGTGGTGAGGAGCTTAAGGGTAGTTTAGCTGCCGTACACACCACAAAATCATTCCCTTGCCGAATAGGTTCACTCCATTCTGGACATAAAATCTTGTGACGAGTCCACTCAAGAAGTTGATCTATTGCAATTACAAAAAATAGAAAAAAAGCAATATCGGGGACACCTCTTACGATCGAAATATATCCGTTTCCAGTTAATCTTATTAAGAAAATTTTTGATCTTGCCATTACAGCTCCGCCAAAACCGAAGAGTAATGCTGTAGGTGCGGTGATCAATAATAAAAGGAGAACAGTTCCCACTGAATAAAAAAGGTTCATGTGCTTGGGAGTTGTTAAGTAGCAACTAAGCCAGGAAAATTCACTTAGATTTTCAGGATTTGCACAAAATTCGAACATTTAATAGAACAATTTCCACAATATTTTTAAATTGCATTTTTTAAAAAGTTATAATGCTTTTATATCAGTTGGTTTCCGACTGATATGGTGACCCAGGCGTTAGTTTTTGGCCAGGGCCACCTTTTCTATTAGAACATTTGTTCGCTTATTTCGTATTTTTTTATAAGGGTATTTAAAGTCCCGTCGCCTTTCATTGAGTCTATCGCTGCGGTGAATTTATTACGCAAATCCGTATCACTTTTACGGATACCCATACCCACACCACCGCCAATTATAGGTTTGTCACCAACAAACATTAGACCTGGGTCCTCATCTGCTATTGGTTTTAGATATGACGAGTCTGCGAGTACAGCATCTGCTTCCCCATTTCTGACAGCCGAAATTGTTTCTTCTGGCGTTGCAAACTCTACAAGAGTTGCTCCAGTCTCCGCAATGTAAGCTGCTTGTATCGTATTCGATTGTGCTGCAATCACCCCCGTTTTCCAGTCGGCATCTTCTGAGGCAGCTAAATAATACGATGGGTCGCTCATTACATAATTTGTGGTGAAATCTATTTTTTCTTTACGCGCATCTGTTATAGACATGCCGGCAATTATTGTATCGTAGTTCCCTGAAACAAGATTTGGAATAATGCTGTCCCAGTCATTCTTAACCCACTCACATTTTAATTCTGCGCGTTTGCAAAGTTCATCACCAAGTTCGCGTTCGAAACCTGCTATCTCGCCATTATCATCAACAAAATTCCATGGAGGGTAGGCGCCCTCTGTTCCCATCCGTATAACCGAATGGCTATCTGCAAGAGACAATCCTGCTGTCAAGCCCCAGATTACGGCACCAATAATCAGTTTTTTCATCTTCTTTCTCCCTTTGATGTTTAAGCTGCGCGAGTTGAACTTAAAAACTTTTGCAGCCTCTCTGATTTAGGGGATTTAAATAAAGAGTTTGGTGAACCTTCCTCTTCAATTAACCCCATATGTAAAAAAATAATATGATCTGATACATCTGCAGCAAGACTCATATCGTGTGTGACAATAATCATTGTTCGCCCCTCCTGTGCCAAATCTTTTATTACCCTTATAACTTCTTGCTCCAGTTCAGGATCGAGCGCTGAAGTTGGCTCGTCGAACAATAATGCACTAGGCTCCATACACAAGGCCCTTGCAATTGCGGCTCTTTGTTGTTGCCCTCCTGACAGCTCAGATGGATAGGAATTCCATTTTTCTCCAATTCCAACCTTATTTAAGTAATCATGAGCATTTCCCTTGGCTTTCTCCACTTCCATACCGAGTACAGATACTGGGGCTTCCATTACATTTTGTAGAACCGTCATGTGGGACCATAAATTAAACTGTTGAAAAACCATAGATAAATTCGTTCGCATTAATCGAACCTGATTGGCATCAGCCGGCGCTCTATCTTCTCCAGTTCCTGTCCATTTAATTTCTTCTCCATCAAAAAATATCTTACCTTGCTGGCTGTTTTCCAAAAGGTTTGCGCACCTCAGCAGGGTTGATTTTCCTGATCCTGATGACCCAATCAAAGATATAACTTCGCCTTTATTAGCAACAATATCCACACCTTTAAGCACGCTGAGATCCCCAAAAGATTTATGTAGATTTTTAATTTCAATAACTGGTTCAGGCTTGTTCACGCGATTCTCTATTTTCTATTCCAACTAACATTAGGAAGAAATATTGAGGCAATGCAATGATCGAACCTTCAGAAATTTATTTTTACAGATATCCAAAAGTCCTATGGGGCATTATATCTAGATAGTATTTTTGAGGATCCATCTATTTGTTCATGAACTATTTGCCAAAATCTATTATGAGCTTCAAATAATTCCGGCCGTTCATAGATCAGCAGGCCAGCAATCATTTTTTCGTTACTTTCTGGCGAGCTCTGGCACTTTCAATATCAGTCATGCCCAGCAGGCTGGAAACTAATCTAATTAAAGAATCTTCTTCTGCTTCTCGTTTGCCATCGGCAAGAGTAATTTTCCACAATGTTTCTAGAATTTTGCGCCTTTTCTCAAGTTCAACTTTTTCTTTGATTGCTCTAGTAAATCTTACTGTATCAGGTGCCTCCTGTTCTAGTTTTTCCGCTTGCTCGCGTAAAACTGCTGCATCAGCCATATCCATAGTGAAATGTTGGCTCAACTCAGTATCAATATTGGAAATTTCGCTTGAGTCGTAAACGTTGTCTGATTTTGCAACTCTTACGCACAAAGCGGCTAGTGCAATTTTTTCATCTTCATCATTTAATTTATCTTCCTCGCTACCAAGGAGCCCATCAAGTAAACTTTTTAACATCAGCCGTCATATCCCTCCACTATTACCATGTCGCCATTTGAAACAGTGTCTCTTATTTTTTTAGCATTTTGATATTCTTCGCTTTCGTAGCATTTTTTTGCTGTTTCAAAATCATCAAATTCAATAACCACTGTACGCGGTTTCGAATGTCCTTCTTCAATGATTTGTTCACCTCCTCTTACGATGAAGCGAGCTCCAAATTTGTCAAAAGCTAGTGCGTTGGCTTCACGATATTTGGCATAAGTTTCATTATTATGAATATCAACATGTGCGATCCAGTAACCTTTAGGCATAATTTTTAAAGCTCCAAAATTTAATATAAACGAAGATAATATTTTTATTTTATTGTGCAACTATAAGCAGATACTAAAAGGTTATTCTAATTAGCAAGAGAGACCAAACCCGCAGTCTGCAAAGATTAAACTAATCGGGACATTTTTTTGGCGGCCCCAATGAAATCTCTAAACAAGGGATGAGGATCAAATGGTTTTGATTTCAATTCTGGGTGAAACTGGACACCTATAAACCATGGATGATCTGCCCATTCTATAATTTCTGGCAGACGCCCATCTGGAGACATTCCGGAGAAAACCAGGCCAGCATTTTCTAACTTTTTTTGGTATTTTGTATCAACCTCATATCTGTGCCTGTGCCGCTCGTCTATTTGAGATGCCCCATAGATCGATGCAACCTTGCTTCCATCTAGCAATGTGGCGTTGTAAGCACCTAATCGCATTGTTCCGCCTTTATCATCGCTGACAGATCTTTCTATAGTTTGGTTGCCTTGTACCCACTCTTTTAGATGATAAACAACGGGCTCAAATCGTTTCTTGCCTGCTTCATGATCAAATTCCTCAGATCCTGCATTTTTATAACCAACTACATTTCTCGCAGCTTCTATTACTGCCATTTGCATGCCAAGACAGATCCCAAGATAAGGTACGTGATTTTCTCTCGCAAATTGAGCTGCCCTTATTTTACCCTCCGTGCCACGTTCTCCGAAGCCTCCCGGTACTAGAATTGCATTAAAACCTTGTAATTCTGAGTTGGGATCTTTTTTATCAAAAGTCTCTGCATCTACCCATTCGATATTAACTTTAACCCTATTTGCTAAACCACCGTGGGTCAGTGCCTCTGCTATTGATTTATATGCATCCTCCAATTGCGTATATTTGCCTACAATGGCAACGTTCACTTCACCCTCTGGATTATACACACGGTCTGCGACGTCTTCCCAAATACTTAGATCTGGTTTTGGAGCAGGCGCGATATTAAATGCATCAAGTACCGCCTGATCGAGCCCTTCACGGTTATATACGATTGGGGCCTCATATATTGATTTTAGATCCTGAGCTGCAATAACGGAATCAGGCCTTACATTGCAAAATAATGCTAGTTTTTCGCGTTCCTTTTTAGGTATGGAGCCTTCTGATCTACAAACTAAGATATCAGGAGCGATACCAATTGATCTTAACTCTTTAACACTGTGTTGAGTGGGTTTTGTCTTGAGTTCACCACTTGCCTTAATAAAGGGAAGTAATGTCAAATGCATAAATATGCATTGGCCTCGTGGTTTATCTTGCGAAAACTGACGAATAGCTTCGAAAAAGGGTAAACCCTCTATATCTCCGACGGTTCCACCAATTTCACAGAGCATAAAATCGACCTCGTCCTCCCCAATAGAGATAAATTCTTTAATTTCATTAGTAACATGGGGAATAACTTGGATAGTTTTACCCAGGTAATCGCCTCGTCGTTCTTTTTCCAAAACATTTGAATAAATACGGCCAGAAGAAACAGAATCAGTATACCGGGCCGCTACACCCGTAAATCTTTCATAATGTCCCAAATCCAAGTCCGTTTCGGCGCCATCATCAGTTACAAAAACTTCACCATGTTCAAAGGGACTCATAGTACCAGGGTCTACATTTAAATATGGATCTAATTTTCTCAACCGGACTGAATACCCGCGCGATTGTAGCAAAGCTCCAAGTGCTGCAGATGCTAAGCCTTTTCCTAATGAGGAAACCACACCACCTGTAATGAAAACAAACCTTGCTATCTTGATGACCCCGCAATTATCAGTCTAATTTTGACACACGTGATCGATTTTATCGCTCACCTACGGGATTTAATGAATAAGGGATTCGCGGCACTTTGGCAACTAAGCGTCCACATAATGGTGCCCAATTGAAAAAATATCTACTTATTGTGTCTAATCTGCACTCGGAACAAGAGGCGCGCCTTCACCCTTAACTGGCGGCAACAACTCATCTGTTGGAGGAAGTAAAGCGTCGGTATCTATTTCTTCAGCCTGACTTTCATTTCCCAAGCGATCGAAAATGGATGATGAGTTTGCATTCCTTGAAGCGATTATTGTGAGCGCCATTGATGTGATAATAAATGCAACGGCCAAAACCCAAGTTATTTTGGTAAGCGCGGTTGCTGCTCCGCGGCCCGACATAATACCATCGCCACCGCCGCCGCCTAGGCCCAGACCTCCACCTTCAGAGCGTTGAAGCAATACGATTCCGACTAACGCCAAAGCGAGTATCAGATGAATTGTTAATACTATGTTTTCCATAACATGCCGACCGTTCTATTAATGAGTTAGATATTGAAGTTTTTTACTGGGGGCAAGTGCTGTTAACTCTAGACAAAAAGAATTAAGCTAATCATAATTCTGGTTATGCCACACGATGTTGAAAAACATAGTCATTCTTTGCTGCCATCTGACCCAGAACTAAAAGTTAAAGCTCTAGAAACCGCGCTTGTAAAACGAGGTTTAATTGACCCGGCAGCACTCGATGAAATTATTGACACATACCAAAATAAAATTGGTCCCAAAAACGGAGCGACAATAGTTGCTAAAGCTTTGTTGGATAAAAATTTTAAAAAAGATCTACTAGGCGATCCAATGCAAATTTTGGAAAAACATGGTTTTTTGGGTCGACAAGGTGAGCATATTAAAGTTGTAGAGAACACTCCAGAAGTTCATAATATTGTGGTTTGTACTTTATGCAGTTGTTATCCTTGGCCACTGCTTGGGATTCCTCCCACTTGGTACAAATCTGATGAATATCGCTCTCGTGTTGTCAGAGAACCCAGAAAGTGCTTGTTAGAGTTCGGCGTAACTTTACCCAAAAATACTAAAGTTAGGGTTTGGGATTCTACTGCTGAAATAAGATATATGGTTCTTCCCATTTTACCTGATAAATACAAAGGTTTCGATGAAGAGCAACTCTCAGAAATAATCTCACGAGATGCGATGATTGGAACGGCATTAATTGGTGATCAATCTTGAGCCGGGTTCATGACATGGGTGGGCGTTACGGCGATGGAGCGATTCAACCGGCTTCAATCACAGATAAGACTTTTAAAGAAACATGGCATGCCAGAGCTTTGGCTGTGACTTTGGCAACAGGGTCTCTTAGGCAATGGAACTTAGATATGTCACGTCACGCAAGAGAATGCCTGCCTCCCAAAGACTATTGTGCATTTTCGTATTATGATAAATGGATTTCTGCACTGGCAAACCTTTTAGTGGCAAAGGGGGTTATTAGTCCGGATGAGTTTTTAGATCCAGTCCAAAAAATGCATCCGTTAAGTAGCAGGAAACTTCTTGCTGCGGACGTGGCTGGGGTTTTGAGTAAAGGTGCACCTACTTCCAGATCTGTAGAGGGTTCCCCCAAATTTTTGTTAGGTCAAAGCGTAAAAACAAGACGTGCCGATAATAAATTTATTTCTGGCGGCCATACGCGATTACCAAAATATGTCGAAAGATGTGAAGGTAAAATCGAAATTTGTCATGGTGCTCATGTGTTCCCAGACACGCATGCACATGGTTTAGGCGAGCAACCTGAACATCTCTACACAGTTTCGTTTTTAACATCTGAACTTTGGGAAAGCCCTGAAAATCCAAGTGATACTTTATGTGTAGACATTTGGGAAAGTTATATGGAGCCAGTGAATGACCCTTAAGGCTGAGTATCGACCTTTTCATGAACCATGGCATGCACAAATTTTTGCATTGACGGTGCATCTCAACGAGCAAGGTCATTTTGATTGGAAAGATTGGTCAAAGGCTTTTAGTGGTGCTCTATTGTCAAAAGGATCTAAAGAATTGATAATTAACGACGATGACTACTACCTAATATGGTTGAGAACATTAGAAGAGTTTTTGGAAGAAACTGTAAAGATTCAGTCCGATGAAATAATTCAATATTTTCAAGACTGGCGGGCAGCATTTCTCAATACTCCACATGGCCAACCTGTAAAATTAGAGAATTTACCTGCTGATTAGTTTATAGTCTATTATTTAGTTCCTTTCTTTGATGAACAGAGCTATATGTCAGCGCGTTTGATGGAAGGAAATTGTTAATGGCAAACGTTGTAGTTGTCGGTGCTCAGTGGGGAGATGAAGGTAAGGGAAAAATTGTTGACTGGCTTAGTGAAAGGGCCGATATTATTGTTCGCTTTCAAGGTGGCCACAACGCTGGGCATACTCTCGTTATTGATGGAAAGACTTACAAATTACACGCTCTTCCGTCTGGCGTGGTAAGGGGAGGTAAATTATCAGTCATTGGAAATGGTGTGGTTTTAGACCCTTGGCATTTGATCGAGGAAATAAAAATAGTTAAATCGCAGGGCGTTGATATATCTCCAGAAAATTTAATCATAGCCGAAAATACACCACTTATCTTGCCTATTCACGGAGAATTGGATCGTGCTCGTGAGGGCTTAAACAAAGTTGTCAAAATTGGAACTACTGGAAGAGGCATTGGGCCAGCTTATGAAGATAAGGTCGGTAGAAGAGCTATACGTGTAGCTGATTTGGCGGACCGATCTACTTTAGAGGCTCGCATTGATAGATTAATGCTGCACCATAATACTCTACGAAGAGGAATGGAGCTTGAAGAAATTGATAAATCAGGTTTAATTGCTGACTTGCATGAAATTGCACCGTCTATTTTAAAATACTCTGCCCCTGTTTGGAAAATTTTGAACGAAAAAAGGAAGGCGGGAAACCGAATTCTTTTTGAGGGTGCACAAGGAGCCTTGCTAGATATTGACTTTGGAACTTACCCATTTGTTACATCGTCCAATGTGATTGCGGGCCAGGCGGCGACTGGTTCGGGCCTCGGGCCCAATGGTATTGATTTTGTTTTAGGGATTGTGAAAGCTTACACAACTAGGGTTGGAGAAGGCCCTTTCCCCACGGAACTAGACGATAATGATGGCAATCGTTTGGGGGAAAGAGGACATGAATTTGGCACCACAACAGGCCGCAAGCGCCGGTGTGGTTGGTTTGATGCTGTATTGGTTCGACAAACTTGTGCGACTTCCGGTGTGACTGGTATTTCTCTTACAAAACTTGATGTTTTGGACGGTTTTAAAAAACTTAAAATCTGTATTGGATACGAACTTGATGGAGAAAATCTTGATTACCTGCCTACTGCCGCGGATCAGCAAGCGCGATGTAAACCAATTTATGAAGAGATATCTGGCTGGGACGAAAGTACAGATGGTGCAAGGTCGTGGGCAGATTTGCCAGCCAACGCAATTAAATATGTTCGTAGAATTGAAGAGTTGATAGATTGCCCTGTAGCACTAGTGTCTACTTCTCCTGAACGTAATGATACAATTCTGGTAACGGACCCTTTTGAGGATTGATAAAATGTCTTACAAACTGAAACGTCGATTATCTTTGTTGATTTTGGTAGTTGGATTGCCGGTGTACATAATCTTGATCGTAAATTTGATATCAAGTTTTGACAGGCCAAATTTCGTTGTAGAGTTATTAATATATCTTTTATCTGGCGTTGTTTGGGCCTTTCCATTGAAGTCAGTTTTTCGGGGCGTTGGGCAGGCAGAGGAAGAACCATAGTAAAGCAGATAATCTTTACCGCTTAAAATTGATGTTTTTATTCTGCATACACTAAATTCTAATTATAATTTTATTTGAATAAAATTCAAAAGTGCTTACGACATTGAGTCGTGAAATATGTGGGACGATTGTGAATACAGATTACGTGATTGTTGGTGCTGGTAGCGCTGGTTGCGCTATTGCTTTTAGGCTCACTGAAGCCGGATACAAAGTTACTGTAATTGAATTTGGAGGTGGTGACGGTAGTCCATTAATACAAATGCCAGCCGCTTTGAGTTATCCAATGAATATGCAGCGTTATGATTGGGGCTACTGGTCAGAACCCGAGCCGCATCTGGGCGGAAGAAAGCTGGCTTGTCCAAGAGGAAAAGTTCTTGGTGGATCTTCTAGTATAAATGGAATGGTTTATGTGAGAGGGCACTCAAAAGACTTTGATAATTGGGCTGAAATGGGCGCCATTGGATGGTCATCTGCAGATGTTTTGCCATACTATAAACGCCTAGAAAACTGGGATAGTGCAGGTCACAGTGGAGAAAAAAGCTATCGTGGCACAAATGGACCTTTAAACATAACCAGGGGTACAAGAGTAAATCCATTGAATTTGGCGTTTGAAAAGGCTGGGCAGCAAGCAGGTTACCATACAACTTTGGATTATAATGGTAAGCAACAAGAGGGTTTTGGTCCTATGGACCAAACGATAAAAAATGGAAAACGCTGGTCCAGTGCTAAAGCTTATCTAGAACCGGCTATAAAATCTGGTAAATGTCAGATTGTTAGAGGTTTAGTCACAAAAATTATTATAAATAAAAAGCAAGCTGAGGGTGTTGAATATTTTCAAAATGGAAAAACGGAATATGTTCATGCTTCAAAAGAGGTCATAATTGCTGCTTCAGCAATAAATTCTCCCAAGATTCTTTTATTGTCGGGCATAGGTCCGGCCAAAGAATTAAAAACTAATGGAATTGAAGTAATAGCAGATCGTCCGGGAGTTGGGAAAAATTTGCAAGACCATTTAGAACTTTACATCCAAATGATGGCAAAAACTCCGGTTTCATTATACAAATATTGGAACCCTCTTGGAAAAGCTTTGGTAGGTCTGCAATGGCTACTTTCAAAATCAGGCCCGGGCGCTTCCAATCAATTCGAGAGTGCTGCATTCATCAGATCTAAGGCCGGAGTTGAATATCCTGATATTCAATATCATTTCTTACCACTAGCTGTTCGCTATGATGGAAAACTACCAATCAAAGGGCACGGTTTCCAGGCACATGTTGGTCCAATGCGAAGCAAATCTAGGGGATATGTGGCTCTTCGATCTAATGATCCAAAAGAAGCTCCAAAAATTCAGTTTAATTACATGTCTCATGATAGTGATTGGGCAGACTTTCGAAATTGTATTCGTTTAACCCGAGAGATTTTTTCCCAACCCGCATTTGAGCCCTTTGCAAGGATGGAGGTTTCTCCTGGAGACGCCCTTCAAAGTGATGACCAATTAAATAATTATATACGTAATAATGTTGAGAGCGCTTATCATCCATGCGGCACTTGTAAAATGGGTGATAGAGCCGACCGAATGAGTGTGGTTGATCCAGAAACGCGTGTAATTGGAGTTGATAAGTTGCGCGTCGCTGACAGCAGTATATTTCCACAGATTACAAATGGGAATTTGAATGCACCATCAATAATGGTTGGAGAAAAAGCTAGTGATCACATTCTTGGTAAAAATCTTTTACCTAAATCAAATGATGTGCCATGGATCCATCCTGATTGGGAAACCACGCAGCGCTAAACTATTAATTTTTACTATTTCTGCTTATTGAGTATTTGTTTTGAAACAATATTCTTAGCATTCAATTTTTTGTTTCTATAAGTTACGTAATTTACGGAACACAAACCACAGAAAACTGATAGCCACATCAATGTAATGAGTGGGACCTCACTGCTTCCAGGTTTAAGAATAAAATTGGCTATCGCAGAAAGTCCTGCCCCACCGCCTATCATTATTGCGCTTCCTAGCCCCGCGGCTGTTCCTGCTAATTTTGGGTTAACTGACATCATGGCAGCTGTGGCATTGGGAATGGACATTCCATTCCCAAGTCCAACCAGTGTCATCAAACCGAAAAATGATAGTATTGAGCCTAGACCCAGGTAACTTATTATGAGCGATATTGAAACTCCGATTAGCGCTATCGTTACTCCGAAGAAAATCATTTTATCTAGGCCTATTTTAGTAGAGAATCTACCCGATAAGAAATTTCCTAAAACGTAACCAATAGCAGGTGCCCCAAACCAAATTCCCAAGTCCCTTGGCTCCAATCCAAAAACTTCATTTCCTACAAATGGAGCCCCTCCAAGATAGGAAAAAAATGCACCTGAAACAAATGCACTGGATAGGCAGTAAGCCCAAAATCTTTTTGATCTTAATAGTGATGGATAAGTTTTGATTTGTTCCAGAAATCCTTGTCTGTTGTCAGATAAGGTTTCTCCAACATCAAAAAAAGATATAAAAAATATCACTGCTCCTAAAAGAAATAAAACCCAAAAACTTGCTGTCCATCCATATTGATAATCAAGTAGCCCGCCAATAGCAGGCCCGACCATAGGGACTAATGCCATACCCATAGTAACATAAGCTATTTTGGAGCCAGCTTTCTCTATACTATCTGTGGTATCCCTCACAATAGCTCTTGCCAAAACCATGCAACTCGCTGATATCGCTTGGAATACCCGCAAGATCAAAAATTGAGTTGCAGTTGTAACAAAAACTGCGGCCAAGGTAGATAAACAAAAAATAATCAATGAGCCAAGTATCAAAGGTCTTCGGCCGAATTGATCAGAGAAGGGCCCAATGATTAATTGGAGTATTGCACTGCTCGCCAAATAAACTCCGACTGAAAGCCCTAAAATACTTGTGGTGGAAGTTAAATCTATTGCGATATTTGGGAGGCTTGGCAGAAATATATTCATTGTGAGAGCAGAGATACTTGCGAGAAGTATAAGTGTGAAAATGTGGGGGGGAGTAGATCGGTCAAGAAACCGAACTTTTTTATCATTATTCATATTTGGAGGTTAGGCGTTTAATTAGCAGTGTCCAGAAAATAAATTCATGTGTGGTATAAAATTTTAATCTTTTTTCAATTCCATTTTGCAATTAATAGCCAATTATTAATTTTGTTGCTAAGTTAGTCGCGTGTACGCGTGCGAGGAAAATAATGAACGATATTTTAACCGAACTTGAAAATAGAAGAGCCGAAGCCCGATTAGGCGGCGGCGAGAAACGTATTGATGCGCAACACGCAAAAGGTAAATTGACAGCGAGGGAACGCGTCGAAATTTTATTAGATGAGGGATCCTTTGAAGAATTTGATATGTTCGTGGTCCACCGTTGTGAAGACTTTGGAATGGCTGACCAAAGGCCGGCTGGTGATGGAGTCGTTACCGGATGGGGAACAATTAATGGCCGCATGATATATGTATTTTCGCAGGACTTTACAGTCTTTGGTGGGTCGTTATCTGAAACACATGCTCGGAAAATATGCAAAATTATGGACATGGCCATGCAAAATGGGGCGCCTGTAATCGGTATTAATGACTCGGGAGGGGCCCGTATTCAAGAAGGTGTAGCATCTCTTGCTGGTTATGCTGAAGTTTTTCAGCGTAACGTAATGGCATCGGGAGTAGTTCCGCAAATTTCAGTAATAATGGGTCCATGCGCTGGTGGTGCTGTCTATTCACCGGCAATGACAGATTTTATATTTATGGTAAAGGATAGTTCCTACATGTTTGTCACTGGTCCCGATGTGGTTAAAACGGTGACCAATGAAGTTGTAACAGCTGAGGAGTTAGGTGGAGCGTCCACACACACAAAAAAATCCTCTGTAGCTGATGGAGCTTTTGAGAATGATGTCGAAGCACTGGCCGAAATAAGGCGCTTAATGGACTTCTTACCATTAAATAATCGTGAAAAAGCTCCCGTACGACCTTTTTTTGATGACCCAGGTCGAGTAGAACTATCACTTGATACGCTAATACCTGAAAATCCAAACACTCCGTATGATATGAAAGAATTGATAGTTAAGGTGGCGGATGAAAGCGATTTTTACGAAATACAGAAAGATTTTGCGAAAAACATAATAATTGGTTTCATTCGTCTCGAAGGTCAGACAGTTGGTGTCATTGCTAATCAACCGATGGTGCTTGCTGGTTGTCTCGATATTGACAGTTCAAGAAAAGCAGCTCGTTTTGTAAGATTTTGTGATGCCTTTGAAATTCCCATTTTGACATTGGTTGATGTGCCAGGGTTCTTGCCTGGGACATCTCAGGAATATGGTGGCGTTATTAAGCATGGCGCTAAACTTTTATTTGCTTACGGTGAGGCAACAGTGCCTAAAGTTACAGTAATAACTAGGAAAGCGTATGGTGGTGCGTATGATGTTATGTCATCCAAACATTTGAGGGGTGATTTTAACTATGCATGGCCCACTGCTGAAATTGCAGTTATGGGAGCAAAGGGGGCTACCGAGATCATCCACAGAAACGATCTCGGAAATAAACAAAAAATTGCACAGCATACTGCTGATTACGAAAAACGTTTTGCCAACCCATTTGTGGCGGCGGAGCGTGGCTTTATCGACGAAGTTATACAGCCTAGGAGTACAAGAAAACGGATATCAAGAGCATTTGCGGCTCTTCGCGGTAAACGGCTAGAAAATCCGTGGAAAAAACATGACAATATCCCCCTCTGATAACTACAAAATATTTAGTTTGTCTTGGTGTGGATAAGAAGCATTTCTTTTAACTAAATGCTTTTTAGTTATTTTTGGAGAAAAAATAATGGCTCTTCCCTACATGCTTAAACATAGGGGTTTTCCTGGTAGGTTAGCAGGTACTGATTTTCAATTTACTTTGCGAAGAGCCAATCCAAAGGGTGCTACTGCTTTGGTTGTCCGAGAACGCTTCAAAGATAGAAAATCTACTGATAGGCGAGCAGATATCGCTTTTGTCCAAGCTTTACTAACGCAGTTTGGTGGCGAACCTTTTGAACGAGGAAATCTTGATGCAGGTCGATTAAGCTGGTTGTTTGGAAGAGAAGTCAAAGCTTTTCAGCCAGATGGTTTTGATATTGAAAGTTATGAGGCAATATTGATACTAGATCTTGATCTGATAAAAGTTAACTTTCCCGAAGCGTTAGAAGCGGAATAATCACAGGGGTGTATAATGTTCAATAAAATTCTTGTTGCCAACCGTGGAGAAATAGCCTGTAGAGTTATCAAAACTGCAAATAAAATGGGTATTAAAACTGTTGCAGTTTTTTCAGATGCTGATCGCCATGCGCTGCACGTGCAAATGGCAGATGAAGCAATTCATATTGGAGCTTCGCCCGCAAATCAGTCATATATTGATATAGAAAAAGTTGTTTCGGCGGCCAAAGCATCAGGCGCTGAGGCTGTCCATCCAGGCTACGGTTTTCTTTCAGAAAACAGTAAGTTTGCTAAGGCACTTTCAAAGGCAAAAATCGCTTTTATAGGACCTCCACAGGGCGCAATTGAAAGTATGGGTGATAAAATTACGTCAAAGAAAATTGCGCAAGATGCAGGTGTCTCAACGGTCCCCGGATACATGGGGCTAATTAATTCTGCTGAAGAGGCAGTCAAGATTTCGAAAAAAATTGGTTACCCGGTCATAATAAAGGCGTCTGCTGGAGGCGGTGGTAAAGGAATGCGTATTGCTTGGAATGACCAAGATGCAAAAGAAGGTTTTCAATCATCTAAAAATGAAGCCTCCAATAGTTTTGGCGATGATAGAATTTTCATAGAAAAATTTATCACTCAACCCAGACATATTGAAATCCAGGTTCTCGCAGATGCGCATGGTAACTGTGTTTATTTAAACGAAAGAGAATGTTCTATTCAAAGAAGAAACCAAAAAGTTGTAGAAGAAGCCCCTAGCCCATTTTTGGATAAGGCAACTCGCCAAAAGATGGGAGAACAGGCTTGTGCTTTAGCTAAGGCTGTGGGCTATGAAAGTGCTGGAACAGTTGAATTTATCGTTGATAGTGAAAAGAACTTTTACTTTCTGGAGATGAATACCCGTCTACAAGTTGAGCACCCTGTAACAGAATTAATAACTGGGATCGACTTAGTGGAACAAATGATACAGGTAGCCAATAAAGAGCAGTTAAAATTTCTGCAGAGCGATATATCTATAAATGGATGGGCAATTGAAAATCGATTGTATGCTGAAGATCCTTACAGAAATTTCCTTCCGTCTATTGGAAGACTAACGCGTTATCGTCCTCCTGATGAATTTGAGAACTCTGGGCACATTGTTCGAAATGATACAGGTGTGTTTGAGGGTGGTGAAATAAGCTTGTATTATGATCCTATGATTGCGAAATTATGTACTTGGGCTCCTACACGCTCAGAAGCTATAGCCCACATGCGAGAGGCTTTGGATGGCTTTGAAGTTGAAGGTATAGGGCATAACTTGCCCTTCCTAAGCGCAGTTATGGATCATCCCAGGTTTGTAAAGGGAGATATTACAACCGCTTTTATAGAGGAAGAATACCCTGAAGGTTTCAATGGTGTTGAACTACCAGAAGATGAATTAATGCGGATTGCTGCCGCGTGCGCTGCTATGAATCGAGTAGCAGAAATTAGGCGGACAAAAATATCTGGCCGGATGGATAATCATGAACGACGCGTTGGCGATAAGTGGATTGTAACGCTTCAAGATAAAAAATATGAATTAGACATTGTCGCCGATCAATTGGGCTCAACTGTTCAATTTAAAGGCGGATCAAAAATTCGCGTTGAAGGTAGTTGGACACCGGGCGATCAGCTGGCAAACATGCTCGTTGACGATACAAGATTGACGATGAAAGTGGGAAAAATAACGGGTGGTTTTCGCATTCGAAATCGTGGTGCTGATCTGATGGTGATTATTAGAAGTAAACTTCAATCAGATTTGGCCCAACACATGATAGAAAAAGATCTACCTGATACGTCAAAAATATTAATGTGTCCTATGCCGGGCCTGATAGTTAAAATTGATGTAAAGGTTGGGGAGGAAATTCAGGAAGGCCAGGCGTTATGCACCGTGGAGGCAATGAAAATGGAAAATATTCTCAGAGCAGAGCGCCGAACTCGCGTAAAAAAAATAAATGTAAAAGCTGGTGATAGTTTAGCTGTGGATGAAACCATCATGGAATTTGAGTAATAAAATGATCCGAAAAAATTTAGAGTTGAGGACGTTCACAGCATTATTGAAAAGACTTAACTTGAAGTAAGCTTGTAAATCACTTTTTCTCTTGTTTTTTTTTGAGCAATTTCCTGTTGCCTTATTGGCATTTTATCAATGACACGGGCAATTTCTCTAATATTCCAAGGGGAAGGTTTGCGCAATTTTACCTGCCCGTCTTTTCCTATCAAAATGAAGGCGAACCCATGTGGTCTTAATCTTTTTCGGAGAAATGAAGAATTGCTAGGTTTAGTATCAACTAAAACAATTATATCTCGCTCCTTTAATGCATTAAAGTCCTCTGATAAGAACTCCATCTGACTTATAAAGTTGGGGTCCTTGTCTGAGTTGGCAAATATGACGATAGGTCGTTGGGTCCACTCAAAGTTTTCTAAGTTTGTATTTTTTTCAACTTTTAAAAAGTAGTTCTCTGATGCTTGGGCTTTGTGCGCAGAAATAGCTAACAGAATTACTGTTATAATAATAAATCTACCCAGCATATTTACATATTGCCTTTGGGTTGCCATTAAGAACTCCTCTCTTGGGTTACATAGGGCATTAAATACTTTAGACGAACAGTTAATATCGAAAAAGAATAAAAAAAATTATATAGTGATCAAGGGATGATTATGATTGCTGTTTTTAGGAAATTGAGATGACACAAGATAAATCAAAATGGAGTGAACTTGCTAACAAAGAATTGCGAGACAAATCTGCTGCAGATTTAACTTGGAAAACATTAGAGGGCATAAACATTAACCCTTTGTACACAAAAGAAGATCTGAACAATCTGGGACATCTGGGTTCTCTACCAGGCGAGGAGCCGTTTACTCGTGGAGTGAAGGCAACAATGTATGCTGGTCGACCATGGACGGTCAGGCAATATGCAGGTTTTTCGACTGCTGAGGAGTCAAACAAATTTTACCGAAAAGCACTAGATGCTGGGCAACAAGGTGTTTCAGTAGCATTTGATCTCGCTACTCATCGTGGCTACGACAGTGATCACCCCAGAGTTTTGGGCGATGTTGGTAAGGCAGGCGTAGCTATAGATAGCGTTGAGGATATGAAAATACTTTTTGATGGTATACCTTTGGATAAGGTATCTGTCTCTATGACGATGAATGGTGCCGTTATCCCTGTGCTTGCCAACTTTATAGTCACTGGTGAGGAACAAGGCCATGATAAGTCTTTACTTTCGGGAACAATTCAGAATGATATTTTAAAAGAGTTTATGGTTAGAAACACCTATATCTATCCACCTGAACCGTCCATGAGACTGGTAGCAGATATTATCGAGTACACTTCGGATGAAATGCCTAAATTTAACTCAATTTCGATTTCTGGTTACCATATGCAAGAGGCAGGAGCCAATTTAGTTCAAGAGCTTGCTTACACGCTGGCCGATGGTAAGGAATATGTTAAAACGGCAATTGATAGAGGAATGGATGTAGATAAATTTGCCGGCCGTCTATCTTTCTTCTTCGCTATCGGGATGAATTTTTTCATGGAGGCGGCTAAATTACGGGCAGCTCGTCTTTTATGGCACCGAATTATGGATGATTTGGGAGCAAAAAACCCTCGTTCGAAAATGCTTAGAACCCACTGTCAAACATCTGGTGTTTCTCTTCAGGAGCAAGATCCATTTAATAACGTAGTAAGGACAGCATATGAAGCAATGTCAGCAGTTCTAGGAGGAACTCAGTCTCTTCACACTAATGCTTTAGACGAAGCGATTGCGTTACCGACAGAATTCTCAGCGAGAATAGCAAGAAATACACAATTAATTTTACAAGAAGAAACAGGTATAACAAACGTTGTGGATCCTCTTGCTGGATCTTACTATGTTGAAAAGCTTACCGCCGATTTGGCAGATGCTGCTTGGGAATTAATCGAAGAAGTGGACCAGATGGGGGGAATGACTAAAGCTGTTGCTAGTGGTATGCCAAAGTTGCGCATAGAAGAAACGGCTGCGCAAAGGCAGGCGGAGATTGATAGAGGCGAACAGGTCATTGTTGGCACAAATAAATATCGATTAAGTCAAGAAGAAGAAATTGAAATTCTAGATGTTGATAATTTAGCTGTTAGAGAAGCTCAAATTAATCGTTTGGGCGTTATCAGGAAAAATAGAGATGAAGGAGCCTGTTTAGCTGCACTTGAAGAGATTACTAGGCGAGCTGAACATGGTGGAAACTTATTGGAGGCGGCAGTTGATGCCGCTCGCTGCAGGGCCACGGTTGGGGAAATCTCTACAGCGATGGAAAAAATATTTGGGCGTCACAGTGCAGAGGTGAAAACATTGGCTGGAATTTATGGAGCTGCCTATGAAGGTGATAAAGATTTCATTGCCATTCAGAAATCAGTTGAAAAATTTGCAAAAGAGGAGGGGCGCCGACCCCGAATGTTGGTTGTAAAAATGGGTCAAGATGGACATGATCGAGGTGCCAAAGTTATTGCAACTGCATTTGCTGATATTGGTTTTGACGTTGACGTGGGACCGCTCTTCCAAACTCCCGAGGAAGCAGCACAAGATGCGATCGATAATGACGTTCATGTAATTGGCATTTCATCACAAGCTGCGGGTCACAAGACACTGGCCCCAAAGTTAATTGAAATTCTAAAATCCAGAGAAGCGGAAGATATCCTTGTTATCTGTGGGGGAGTTATTCCTCAGCAAGATTATGTGTTTCTAAAAGACGCAGGCGTGAAGGCCATTTTTGGACCTGGAACAAATATTCCTCATGCTGCTCAGGAAATTTTGGATTTAATAAAAGCGGCATCAAAAAAATAACTGTTAATTAACATTGATTTTAGGGTTTAGAGTAAGCTGGAATTAAAAATGTTATATTCTACCCCAGATAAAATATTGATTGTAGGTGGAGCTGACTTTTCAGAAGAGCTTTTCCAAGATGTTTATGATAATGCAATTCCTATTATCGCGGCCGATGGTGGAGCAAATTTTTTAGCTGATCACAATATTTTTCCTGAGCTAATAATTGGTGACCTTGACAGTTTATCAGAACAGAAAATTCAGAATATGGAGACCCAAAAATTTATCAAGATTTCTGATCAACACACTACTGATTTAGAAAAAGTTTTATTAAACACGGAGTCTCCTTTAACAATTGGCATCGGCTTTCTAGGATCGCGCATTGATCACGAGTTGGCTGCCCTATCTGCTCTTGTAAAATTTTCGCATAAAAAAATAATTCTTATAGGTGAAAAAGACATCGTCTTTTTAGTTCCACCAAGTTTTTCGCTATCTTCTTTTGATGGAATGCGAGTTTCTCTCTATCCTTTAGGTTCAGTAAAAGTTCAATCAGATGGTTTGAAATGGTCGACAGAAGGTTTAACCATGAAACCAACAGACAAAATTGGAACCTCAAACCAAGCAGTTGGTAAAATTATAAAATTGGTTCCCGATGAGCCTAAATTGCTTCTTATTTTACCAAAGTCACTATTAAACGATGCTGTTTTGCAATTACAGCACTCGCCTTCTTGGCGAACTTAAAAACTTAAAATTCTCCTGACATTATTCATTTCAGCAATTTGGAATGTTCACTGCCAGACCCCCTAGGGATGTTTCCTTATACTTATTTATCATGTCTTCACCTGTTTGACGCATAGTCTCGACACAGGCATCTAGTGGCACTAAGTGAGTTCCATCTCCCCTAAGAGATAAAGAAGCAGCTGAAACAGCTTTGATAGCGCCAAGGCCATTGCGTTCAATGCACGGAACTTGCACCAACCCAGCAACTGGATCACATGTCATACCTAAATGATGTTCAAGTGCTATTTCTGCAGCATTTTCTATCTGTTCAGAAGTACCACCGAGGACTGCGCAAAGACCGGCAGCTGCCATGGCGCTTGCGCTGCCCACTTCGGCTTGACATCCTGCTTCAGCGCCACTTATTGATGCATTAAATTTTATGAGACCTCCAATGGCTGCTGCAGTCAAAAGAAAATCTTCAATTTTATTTTCTGATGCATTGGGAACATGTTTTAGGTAATATTTTAAAACAGCCGGAACTACTCCAGCAGCACCATTCGTAGGAGCTGTAACAATTTGACCGCCGAATGCATTTTCCTCGTTAACAGCCATTGCATAAACGCTCATCCAATCATTGATAGTATGAGGCGGTGTTAAATTTAGTCCACGTTCGGCTAGTAAAGCATCATATATACCTTTAGCTCTGCGTTTTACGTTGAGGCCTCCTGGAAGAAATCCAGACTGACTGAGGCCACGTTCAATACACTTATCCATCGACTCCCAGATATGTTTTATGCCATTTTCTAGTTCATTTTTGCTAATTCTTGAAAGTTCATTTTCTTTTTTCATCTGAGCAATAGATCTATTAAATCTTTTTGACATGCTAAGCATTTCTTCTGCAGAGCTGAAAGGGAATGGTACTTTAGATCCTTGATCTTTATCTTTCCCATGCGAAAGCTCATCCGCGGTTAAAACAAAGCCTCCCCCAATAGAATAGTAAGTTTCTTGGAATAAAATATCTCCTCTATCATCTAGGCCCATAAAAATTAATCCATTAGGGTGACCATCTAGAGGTGGACCATAATCAAATTTTAAGTCTGTTTGTGGGCTAAAAGATAACTTTCCTAAATCATTGGATTTGATAAATTTTTCGTCTGAAATTTCTTGAAGGATTTGTTCACTGGTATTGTGGTCATAATTTTCTGGTGAACAGCCTGCCAACCCTAGAATGACTGCACGATCTGTAGAATGACCTTTTCCGGTAAATGCCAGCGAACCATATAATGTCACACGAATTCCTGAAAAATTAAATGGAGAATTTTTCAAATTTTGTAAAAAGCGTTTTGCGGCAACCATTGGCCCCATTGTATGACTTGAGGACGGGCCTATACCAATTTTAAACATATCGAAGACTGATAAAAACATCACATATACCGTAAAACTGTCGTATCAGGTTTGTAAATGGAACTAATTACTATAATTGAGCAAATGCGACGATAGCCGTCTAAAAGGGACTGTGTATCAGAAAAATGCAAATCACTCTCGCAACTTTTGCTTGTTTTGCCTATAACATCTCAAAGATTTGGAATCGTAACAATGATTGCTGACCTATCCCCATCAGATCGCAGTAAATATGCTTGTGCTTTGCATGCCTCAAAACTTGTGGAGAGTGGGATGAAAGTGGGCTTGGGAACTGGTAGCACGGCATATTGGCTGGTCCATCACTTAGCAAAACGAGTGCGAGATGAAGATTTAAAATTCGTTGGGGTTCCGACTTCTACGAGAACGAGAGATCAAGCACATGCTGAGGGTATACGGCTTATTTCAATGGATGATGCTGGTAAGCTCGACATAACAATTGATGGAGCAGATGAATTTGACCAATCAATGAATTTAATTAAAGGAGGTGGGGGAGCACACCTTCAAGAAAAGATCGTAGCTTTTGGATCTGACCTTATGGTTGTAATCGCTGATGAGAGTAAAAAGGTTGAGAAACTTGGAAGGTTTCCACTTCCTGTTGAAGTTCTCAAATTTGGCAGCGCATCATCACAAATTAAAATAGAAGAACTGCTCATTGCGAGAAAATTCAAAGATTTTGATGTAAAAATGCGCATGAAGGATAAAAAACCTTTCATTACGGATGAGGGGAATTATATTTTTGATTTAAAATTAAATGAAATTGAGGACCCGAGAGGACTTTGCGGCGACCTCAATATTATTCCTGGTGTTGTTGAAAACGGTCTATTTATCGACGTCTGTAGTGCAGTTATAGTCGGACATTCCGACGGAACAGCTGAAATTTCTTGGAAAAAAGACATTGCGTAACAAGCTGCAAAGAAAATCTGGTTGCTTAATGATTTAATGGGTAAATTCTATGAACTTTGATTATGATCTTTTTGTAATTGGTGGTGGATCAGGTGGAGTACGAGCAGCGCGCGTGGCAGCATCTGAGGCTGGAGCTAAGGTTGGTTTGGCAGAAGAAGATCGATATGGTGGAACCTGCGTCATACGTGGCTGTGTACCAAAAAAGCTCATGGTTTATGCAAGTGAATTTAGCAGACATTTAGACGATGCTTATGCATTTGGATGGAGCGTAGAAAATAGCGGCTTTGATTGGCAAAAATTTAGAAAAAAGCTCCATTTAGAACTTGATCGTTTGGAAACCGTATATCGAAACTTACTACGAAATGCTGGTGTAGACACCTATGATCAAAGAGCAAAACTACTTGACCAAAATACAGTCGTAATAGGAAAGAAAAAATTAACTGCAAGGACAATCCTTATAGCGACTGGCGGCCGACCTTTCAGACCGGATATTCCTGGAATTGAAAATGCTTTAGTCTCCGATGATATATTTAATCTCGAGAAACTTCCCAAATCGATGGCGATAATTGGCGGAGGCTATATCGCTTGTGAAATGGCAAGTATCATGAATGGCTTTGGTGTTAATACAAAACTCATTTACCGAGGTGATCAGATTTTGCGCGGTTTTGATAAAGAAATTAGAGACCATGTTGCTGAAGAAATGGCTAAAAATGGCATTTCAATTTCTCTTAATGAAGATGTCACGAAAATAAATGTGACAGCAGAGGGTTTAGAACTCGTAAATTCTGAGGGTAAGAAAGAAAATTTTGATAAAATTTTGACTGCAACTGGACGAACACCTAACTCAGACGACTTAGGGTTGGATAACTCAGGTGTTCAACTTGGTGAGAAAGGTGAAATATTAGTAGATAATTTTTCTAAGAGCTCTAGGGAGTCTGTCTATGCAATTGGGGATGTTACAAACCGCAGTAATCTAACGCCGATTGCTATTAGAGAAGCTATGTCTTTTATTGAGACTGTGTTTAGAGACAGACCTGAAAAACTTGATTATCGATTTATCCCAACTGCTGTCTTTACTACACCAGAAGTTGGAACAGTTGGGTTGACTGAGGAAGAAGCATCTCAATTTGCTCCGCTTGAGATTTATACCACAAAATTCAAATCTATGCGTGAGGCTTTTGCAGGAAGGGAGGACAGAGTTTTCATGAAATTGATTGTAGAAGAAAAAAATCAAAAGGTTTTGGGTTGTCATTTTGTCTCACCTTTTGCAGGGGAATTAGTGCAATTAGCTGCAGTAGCTGTTACGATGGGTGCAACAAAACTTGATTTTGATAAAACAATTGCGGTTCATCCAACAATTTCGGAAGAATTGGTGACAATGCGAAAACCGACTCGCAGAGCTTGAAAAATTTATTTAAATGCCCAGTTATTAGGGAACATCGAAAAGTCATATTACCGGTAAAGGAGTAAAAATGGCAGGAAATTCTGGCGGCCCGTGGGGCGGCGGTGGCGGCAATGGTCGTGATAGTGGTAAAGAAGGTGGACGAAAACAGCCTTCTGGTGGGAAAAATAATCCTGAGGGAAATAATCCCGTACCTCCTGAAATCGACGATATGTTAAGGAAAGGCCAAGAACAACTTCGAGTTCTGATGGGCGGCAGAGGTTCTGGCGGTGCAAACGGGTCGGGCCGCGGAAGCGGTGGTGGCGGACTTGGCCGTAGTGGGTATTTTTTAATTATCGCAGGTTTAGTCGTATTTTGGCTTTTCAATAGTTTGTATACAGTTCAAAACTTTGAAAAATCGGTTGAATTGTTCTTTGGCAGATATATTGAAACTGGCGAAGAGGGTTTGAACTTCGCACCCTGGCCAGTTGTGCGAGCAGAAGTTGTTCCTGTTGATAGGGAGCAAACTGAAGATATCGGCGTTGGTATTAGAGGCGGGGATGCTGGTTTGATGCTCACCGGTGATGAAAATATCGTTGATATTGATTTCCAGGTAGTTTGGAATGTCAACGATCCTGCCCGGTTTCTTTTCAATCTGCGAGAGCCACAAGCAACGATTAGAGCTGTTTCTGAATCAGCCATGCGAGAAATTATTGCGCAGTCAGATCTTGCTCCCATTCTAAACCGGGACCGTGCTGCGATTTCTGACAGCCTAGAGCTCTTGATCCAAAATACGTTAGATAGTTATGACAGTGGTGTGAATGTTGTTCGAGTAAACTTTGACAAGGCTGATCCACCTGAGCAAGTAATTGATAGCTTTAGAGAAGTGCAGGCTGCTGAGCAACAACGTGATAGACTTGAAAAAGAAGCGGATGCTTATGCTAATCGTATTCTAGCGCAAGCTCGAGGTGAAGCAGCTCAGGTTAGAGAGCAGGCTGAAGCTTACCGAGCTCAAGTTGTGAATGAAGCTACAGGTGAAGCTAGTCGGTTTGGTGCAGTTTTAACCGAATATAAAAAAGCGCCAGATGTAACCCGAAAGCGCCTCTATTTGGAGACCATGGAGCGGGTTCTTGGCGATGTTGAAAAAGTAATTATTGATGAATCAGCAGGTGGAAGTGGTGTTGTACCTTATCTTCCCTTGAACCAACTACGCCAGGAGACAAAATAATGAATAGAATGGTAATATTATTAGGCGCAGTTTTTCTGATGTTCATTGGTGTTATGTCGTCAATTTTCGTTGTTGACGAACGCGAGAAAGTTCTTGTTTTGCAGTTTGGTAGAGTTGTGGCAACGAAGGAAGACCCTGGTCTATCTTTCAAGATTCCGATTATTCAAAACGTCGTAAGGTATGACGATCGCATTTTAAGCCGCGATATTGATCCGTTGGAGGTTACTCCGTTAGATGATCGCCGGCTCGTTGTTGATGCTTTTGCTCGCTACAGGATCACTGACGTAAATAAGTTTCGAGAAGTGACAGGCGCATCTGGTGACACAGCAATTTCAATCGCTGGAACTAGGCTAGACCGTATCCTGAGTTCTCAAACCCGTGAAGTATTGGGTTCGGTTTCATCAAATAACATTCTTAGCTCGGATCGTTTCGCCTTGATGTTACGAATACGAAATGGTGCAATTGCGGAAGCGGAAAAAATGGGTATCGAAGTGGTTGATGTACGTTTGAAGCGGACAGATTTGCCCAGACAAAACTTAGAAGCGACTTTTGCCAGGATGCGCGCGGAAAGAGACAGAGAAGCTGCTGATGAAATCGCGAGAGGTAATGAAGCCGCTCAACGTGTGAGGGCACAGGCGGATAGAGAGCAAGTGGTAATTGTGTCAGAAGCTAAGCGTGAATCTGAAATAATTCGAGGTGAAGCTGATGCAGAGCGAAATGCAATTTTTGCTAAAGCCTTCGGAGAGGATCCTGAATTCTTTGAGTTTTACAGATCGCTTAATGCTTACGAAAAATCAATTAAGGGTTCGAATTCGACAATGGTAATGTCGCCAAATTCAGAGTTCTTTAATTATTTTAAGTCTGATTTTGGAGCTCAATGATTTCAACAATCTTATATGGATTGGGATTGGTATTGGTAATTGAGGGGCTAGTTTATGTTCTGGCCCCTCATTTTGTAGAAAAGATGTTAATTTCACTAAAAGAAATGCCTAATGAGCAACGTCGCTTGGTTGGGGCTTGTATGGCACTACTTGGAGGTGTGATACTTCTTTTGATAAAAACATTTTAATTTAAAAATATTGAACTTTAAATTTCGAGGCTGTTGCAAACTTTTAATGTCATCCTAAATACAAAAGACCGGCCACTATAAAATTTTTTTGAGGACTAAATGCGACAATTTTATATTTTTAAAACTGCACGAATTTCGACTGCAGAAGATATAAGAAAATTACAACAAGTTATCTTAACCGCGTTTTTTGTGATTATAAGCGTCTTTCTACAAACTATAGTTTTAAATGCTCGCGGTGCGCCGGAAAGTTTTGCTGATTTAGTTGAAGATGTGGGTTCTTCTGTGGTCAATATAACCACAATGACAAAAGTTGAATCTCCAGTAGTACCAAGGGGTGTGGTGCCTGAAGGCAGTCCGTTTGAAGAATTGTTTCGAGATTTTCAAAGTCCGAATAGTCCTCGACAAAGACCGCGCAATGCAAATGCTTTAGGTTCTGGTTTTGTTATTAGTAGCGATGGTTTTATCGTGACAAACCATCATGTCATAAATGGCGCTGATCAGATAACGATAGAGTTCAATGATGGCTCTTTTCGTGATGCGGTTGTTATCGGTAGTGATGAAAATATAGATATAGCGTTATTGAAAGTTGATGCAGAAACAACGTTAGAGTTTGTAGAATTCGGTGATAGCGATATATCACGGGTTGGTGATTGGGTCATGGCAATGGGTAATCCACTCGGCCAAGGTTTTTCTGTGTCAGTAGGAATAATATCTGCGCGTAATCGTGAGCTGGCAGGAAACTATGATGATTACATACAAACAGATGCAGCTATCAACAGGGGTAATTCAGGTGGGCCACTGTTCAACATGAATGGAGAGGTAGTAGGCGTTAATACAGCTATTCTATCCCCGAACGGTGGGTCTATAGGCATTGGATTTTCTATGGCATCAAATGTCGTCGAACCAGTTGTTAAGCAATTGAAAGAATTTGGCGAGGTGCGACGTGGTTGGTTAGGGGTAAGTATAGGTGATCTTAATCAAGACATGGCTGATGCCTTGGGTATGAAAGAGCCGAGCGGCTCTATTGTTCTGGAGGTCTATGACGGGCCATCTAAAGATGCTGGTCTCTTAGCTTCAGACGTCATTGTTATGTTTGATAATAAAGAAGTTGGTAATTCAGGCGAATTGGTTCGCATCGTTGGTGATACAACAGTCGGTAGAACCGTAGATGTTATCGTACTCAGACAAGGCGAGCGCATAAAGGTGAGGGTAAAACTTGGGCAGCGACCAACAAATAAAGAACTTAATAAACAAGTTGCACCGCCTGAACCGACCAAGCCCAATGAGGATGCAATCGATGGAACTGGTTTGTCCGAGCTGACTGATAGTTTGCGAGAAGAATATGGAATAGATCCTGCAATCTCGGGTGTAATAATAATGTCTGTAGATGAAACTTCATCTGCATACGAAAATGGTTTGCGGAAAGGCGACGTAATCACTGACGTTGCCCAGAAACCAATTGGTTCGGTCGAAGAAGTAGAGGAGCTTGTTTCGAGTGCTAAAAGTGAAGGCCGTCAGTCAGTTCTTCTCTTAGTTCGAAGAGAGGGGCAACCGAGGTTTATAGTACTAAAATTTAATTGATTAACTTTAAAAGACCGGGAGCAGAGCTCCCGGTTGTGATTAGTATTTAATTACATATTTATCTTTGGTAAATCATTGAGCATGTATGAAATATCTTCAACATGCTCAGCTATCACATGTATAACTGAATTTTCGCTCTGAACCCGCCCTTTTATTTTTAAAAGGCGCCCAGAAATTATAGCACGGCGAAATTTTTCATATAAAGTTCGCCAGATTACTATATTTATTGTTCCTGTTTCATCTTCCAATGTGAGAAAAATAACACCTTTTGCTGTTCCAGGACGTTGCCTAAGTATCACCAATCCTGCGACGCAAACAATTGTACCAGGTGAAGGACGATTTAGAAAAGATGCAGGACAAGCACTTGGTGGCTTTGGCCATTTTAAGAGAGTATTTTGCATTTTTTTATTATATTTGATTTTTGGTCACTATTTAAAGAACAAAAGTAGAACATATGGAATAATATTACAAGATTCTTTTAATAATTTCTAAAAAGGTATGGCCGAATTAAATTTAGCTGATTAGAAGAGTTTCACGAATTATGATGGATGAGCAGAATGGCAAAAATTACTTATATTGAGCATAACGGAACACAACACGTTGTAGAGGTTTCAAACGGTTTGACCGTGATGGAAGGTGCTCGAGACAATAATATACCAGGAATTGATGCAGACTGTGGTGGCGCCTGTGCATGTTCCACCTGCCATGTTTACGTTCATCCGGACTGGGTGTCGAAGATTCCACCAAGTGAAGATATGGAACAAGATATGTTGGACTTTGCCTATGAGCCTGACCTGCAGAGGTCTCGATTAACTTGTCAGTTGCAAGTTACTGATGACTTAGATGGCTTAGTTGTTCAAATGCCTGAAAAACAAATTTAGTTAAGTAAGCTCTAAGTTAACTGAACTTTTTCAATAAGTCCCCGTTTCGAATTTGTCCCGCTGATACAACAGAGCACAACAACCCTCGTAATCGAAGTGATTTGTGTTCCTCGAAGGTTATCCAGTTTTTTGCATCCACACCGTAGCGTACCTTCCATTTAACACAGCCCTCATTAAAAATCCCCGATACTTTCAGTTTAGCAGTTCCCGCTGAAAGAATAGTACCTGCCGGGCAATTCTCCTCTGATGTATCAAAATCAGACATGAATGTATCGCCTGGGTGAATTGCTTCGGGTCCAAATTTTACCGCATTCCAAACTCTAGTAGATAAAATAGAAACTTGAATACCGGGATCTGGCTCCCCATTTGAAAGTTTCAACCAAGGACTTTCCAGCCATCGGTCTCCCTTAATTCCTTCATTTGGTGTTAATTCCATAAATTCTGGAAAACTTCTTTGGTTTCTTTCGGGTCGAAAGCATAGATTTTCAATTATGGATTCTTTTTTTGGTGCATCTTTTATATTTGGTATTGCAGCTAATAATTCCAATTTTGATCTAAAAGTCATAGCGCTCTCCAGCCAATATCTTTCCTATAAAAACCTTCTGGCCAATCAATAGTTTCTATCATTTCATAAGCATTCTTTTGAGCTTTGACTAAAGTTTCTGCTCTTGTAGTTATGTTTAAAACACGTCCGCCGTTTGCTAATACTTTTCCATTCTTTTCCTCTGTTCCCGCGTGGAAACACATAAAATTACTATCTGAAGGCAGATTAGCTAATCCACCTATTTCCGTACCTGTTTCATAAGAACCTGGATATCCATTACTAGCCATAACAACTGTTATAGAGTGGTCAGTCGCCCAATTAATCTTTACATCACTTAACTTACCTTTGGCGGTAGAAAGTAATGCATCTAAAATTTGCCCACCCAACCGCATCATTAGGACCTGACATTCGGGATCACCAAATCTTACATTATACTCAACGAGACGAGGATCGGACTCCTTTATCATAAGGCCTGCGTAAAGAACGCCTGTAAATGGCATGCCTCGCCTAACCATTTCACGCATAGTCGGGCGAATGATCCTTTCAACAGTCTTTTTCAATATTTCTTCATTTAAAATTGGAGCTGGTGAGTAAGCTCCCATGCCTCCAGTATTTAATCCGGTGTCGCCATCTCCAGCCCGCTTATGATCTTGCGCGGTACCAATAGGTAGGATTGTTTCCCCATCAACTAAAACAAAAAGGGATGCCTCCTCGCCTTCCATAAACTCTTCAATCACAACACTTGAACCAGCGTTTCCAAAAGATCCGCTAAAAATTTCATGCACTGCCGATATAGCCATCTCAATATCTGTAGCTACGATCACACCTTTACCCGCAGCTAGCCCGTCAGCTTTAACAACCAAAGGCGCCCCTTTAGTTTCTACATAAGTTAAAGCTGGTTCCAGTGAGTCAAAGCTTCTATATTCGGCAGTGGGCGCTCCGGAGGCATCGCAGATTTCTTTTGTAAACTTTTTACTTGTTTCCAATTGAGACGATGCTTTAGAAGGTCCAAACGTCAAAATTCCTTCTCTTTTTAAAATATCACTAACACCCTCCGCTAGAGGTGCCTCTGGGCCAATTAGAACAAAGTCGATATTGTATTCTTTTACAGTGCTTACGATCTGCGTAGAGTTAAGAATATCGACGCTTATACACTTCGCAATTTGAGCAATACCTGCATTTCCTGGTGCTACGAATATATTATCACACTTGGGGTTTTGTTTGATAGCCCAGGCTAGAGAATGTTCACGGCCTCCACTCCCTAATATCAATATATTCATAATTGAATCACCTTAAGATCTCTAATTTTTAATAATCAACAACATTTGATTGGGCAAGGCTCACCAAAACTAATTGCTCTTGGGCTCATCAAGGTTTAAATTTTTTTAAGGAGTTACTAATGTCAGATCTTTTCGAAAATCCAATAGCGGGGATCAATGAGCCGGAGTTTTCAGTAAGTGAGATTTCCAATGCTATTAAAAGACTTATTGAAGATGAATTTTCTTATGTTCGAATTAGAGGTGAAATTGGCCGTGTAAGTTTGCCTAGGTCTGGTCACGTTTATTTGGATTTGAAAGATGAAAAATCAGTAATCGCTGGTGTTATCTGGAAGGGCGTTGCTGATAAATTAATCACAAGACCTGAAGAAGGGATGGAGGTAATTGCCAGAGGAAGAGTGACTACTTTTGGGGGTCAATCTAAATACCAAATAATTATTGATGATTTAAGACCTGCTGGTGTTGGCGCTCTAATGGCCATGCTGGAGAAAAGAAAAAAACAGTTTCAAGCTGAAGGGGTTTTTAATCCGGAACATAAGATGCCGTTGCCTTATTTGCCTGAAATTATAGGCGTCGTAACTTCCCCATCTGGTGCTGTTATCAGAGATATTTTACATCGTTTGGCTGATCGTTTTCCTAGAAAAGTAGTTTTATGGCCCGCTGCAGTGCAAGGAGAGAATTGCGCCAAAGAAGTTTCTGCAGCGATCGAGGGATTTAATTCTTTGGCTAAAAAAAATCCACTTATTGCGCCTGATTTAATAATCGTGGCTCGAGGAGGAGGGTCGATAGAAGATCTTTGGGGTTTTAATGAAGAGCTGGTGGTAAGGTCAGCATTTAAATCGACAATTCCTTTGATATCAGCAATAGGTCATGAAACAGATACAACGCTTCTCGATTATGTTGCCGATGTTAGAGTTCCTACTCCTTCGGCAGCGGCAGAAATAGCTGTTCCTGTCAGGCATGAATTATTGGCTGCAATAGACAACAATGAAGCACGTCTCAGCAGAGCTGTCAGTCAGATTTTATCAAACCGCTCTCAACGATTGTTGGATTTTTCTAGATCACTACCTAGAGTGTTTGGATTACTAGAAGGACCAACTCAACGGTTGGATTCCATAAGTACTAGGTTGCCATCCTCTTTAAGTTCTACCGTAAGATTGAAAAAAAGTAGGCTGCTTGAAATAAGCACTGGTATCAAGCCAATCTCTTTATCTATGCGCTTGGAAAATTCGCGAGGTAAATTCGATTTACAGGCGAAGCAACTAGAAAATTTATTTGGTCATTATATTGACTTGAGGAAACAAACTTTAAGTTCATTTTTTTCAAGAATTGAGAGTTTGTCTTTGAAACGTGATATTCAACGGGAGCATAAAAACCTTAAGGATTTATCATTAAGGTTAAAAAAAGCTTATAGCTTTAGAATAAAAGACCTTGGAACAAAACTAAAGTCAATTGATCGATTGAGAGAGACACTTGGGTATCGTCAGACTTTAGACAGAGGATATGCAGTAATTAGATCGAGCGATAGTGTAATTACAGATAAATCTAAAACTTTGCATTTGACGGATTTAGTTATTGAATTTCGGGATGGTGATTTACCAGTTAGAAAAGTCAAAGGCTAATACATTTATTTTAAAAAAGAAGATAGCGATCTATCGTATGTAATTGTTTCAAGGTCGTT
>CACDPP010000010.1 GCA_902554705.1 Paracoccaceae bacterium | reverse complement strand
GCCATAAAAACTGGTGCTGGTGCTATTCATCCTGGCTACGGTTTTTTATCTGAAAACTCGGAGTTTGCTCAAAAGGTCCAGGAAGCTGGACTTATTTTTGTTGGTCCTGATTTCAAAGCTATTGAAATTATGGGGCGTAAGGATGCAGCTAAAAAAGCCATGTCGAAAGCTGGTATTCCGGTTGTTCCTGGATACCACGGTGAAAATCAAACTGATGAAAAATTGAAAAAGGAAGCAGAGTCGATTGGTTACCCTTTATTGATAAAAGCGATTGCAGGAGGTGGTGGAAAAGGTATGCGATTGGTCGAAAGTCCAAAAGAATTTTTGACCCTTTTAGCAAGTGCTCGGACCGAGGCTGAAAAAGCTTTTGGAAATGGCAGGGTGTTAATTGAGAAGTATATTTTGGCTCCCCGTCATATTGAGATACAGATATTTGGTGATGGCCAATCGGCTATTCACTTATTTGAGCGAGATTGTTCTCTCCAGCGCCGACATCAAAAAGTTTTGGAGGAGTGCCCAGCTCCAGGAATGACCGGCAAAATGAGAGATGCTATGTGTAGAGCAGCTGTTAGTGTAGCTGAAACTATTGGCTACAAAGGTGCTGGAACAGTAGAATTTATTGTTGATGGATCTGATGGTCTAAAAGAAGATAGATTTTGGTTTATGGAGATGAACACTCGTCTTCAAGTAGAACACCCAATAACAGAAGAAATAACTGGAATTGACTTAGTAGCATGGCAATTTGACGTTGCTATGGGTAGGCCTATGGAAAAAAAACAGAAAGATGTTTCTATTGAAGGACACTCTTTTGAGGCAAGAATTTACGCAGAGGATCCAAATAATCAGTTTTTACCAGATACTGGAAAAATTATTCACCTACATTTTCCATCAAATATCCGTGTTGATACTGGGATAAGAACCGGAGATATCGTTTCTCCCTTTTTCGATCCAATGTTGGCAAAGATAGTCTCATACGGAAAAGATAGATCGAGCGCACTCTCAAAACTAAGGAAGGCTTTAAAAGATACGGAAATTGTTGGAGTTAAAACAAATGTAAACTTTCTTTACAATTTGACAGAGAACTCGGAGTTTAAAATGGGCGTTGTTCAGACTGGTTTGATTGAACAAAATATCGAAAAATTGATTGGTTTTAAATCTGTTTCTACTCAGGCTATTATCGCAGCTGCTGTATCTTATTTTTCACCCAAACCGGATCATTCTTCCTACTCACATTGGGTCAATATTATTCATAAAATACGATTATTTTGTGGAGACAGGGATATAGACATTGAATTTTCTCAGCCAGATGTCAATAAAATAGAAATTTCATTTTTTGGAAAATCGTATGATGTAATTTTTAGTAAAAAAAATGATTGGTCTTTTGACGGAAATCAACTGCCTGTCTCAAAAAAATTTGATGATGAAATACTGGTATCTGATGGTAGGCAGTTTTTATTCAAGCTTCAAAATCCTTTTGCAACTAAAAAGGAAACTAACCTGGAAAATAGCGATATTTTATCTCCAATGCCTGGTATGGTATCAAAAATCTATATCGAAAATGGCTGTGAAGTGCTTAAGGGGCAGCGTATTTTAGCCTTAGAGGCCATGAAGATGGAGTACGAGGTAGTTGCACCCAATGATTGTTTCATTAAAATAGTGAATTTTAATGTTGGAGACTTTGTTCAATCTGGTGAAAAGTTATGTGATTTTTCAGAAGTTAAATAAGTTATTATCATTTTGATTTACTAAGCTTTTATTTTTTGCACAAAAATTTAAAACATTATTGCTTTTTCATGTGTTGACCCTCGTGAATTAGAGCGGTAAACCCCTATTTATTAGCCGAAGCAAAGCGTTTACACGCTTGCACAAAAGGAGCCATTTGTGGACAATCTTTTGTTAGAATATTTGCCTATACTCGTGTTTTTGGGTATAGCGCTCGGTCTCGGGCTTGTTTTACTGTTAGCAGCTGCAGTTATCGCTATTCGAAACCCCGATCCTGAAAAAGTTTCTGCTTACGAATGTGGTTTTAATGCCTTTGATGATGCTCGGATGAAATTTGACGTGAGATTTTATTTAGTCTCGATCTTATTTATCATTTTTGATCTTGAAATAGCATTTTTATTCCCCTGGGCGGTTGCCTTTAAAGACATCAGCATGATTGGTTTTTGGTCAATGATTGTTTTCTTAGGCGTGTTAACTGTTGGTTTTGCCTATGAATGGAAGAAGGGTGCATTAGAATGGGAGTAATGCTGGGCGACAACACAGCTGGTGCGGACTTAGAGAATTCGACACGAGAACTTAATAACCAGCTTCAGGATAAAGGTTTTCTTGTTACTTCAACTGAGGATATAATAAATTGGGCTAGGACAGGTTCTCTGCACTGGATGACTTTTGGATTAGCTTGCTGTGCTGTTGAGATGATGCATACTTCAATGCCGCGATATGACTTAGAGCGTTTCGGTACAGCACCTCGCGCATCTCCGCGCCAGTCTGATTTGATGATTGTAGCTGGAACCTTAACGAATAAAATGGCTCCCGCTTTGAGAAAAGTTTATGATCAAATGCCAGAGCCTCGATATGTTATATCCATGGGCTCATGCGCTAATGGCGGCGGTTATTATCATTACAGCTATTCTGTCGTGCGAGGTTGTGATCGAATAGTGCCTGTTGATGTTTATGTTCCAGGCTGCCCGCCAACAGCAGAGGCTCTGTTATATGGTATTTTGGCACTTCAGAAAAAAATCCGAAGAACAGGAACGATCAAAAGATGACGGCTGAACTTCAAGAATTAAAGCAATACTTAGAAAATAAGCGAAACGACTGTGTGTTATCAGCAGATATTCAATTTGGCGAGCTTACTGTTGATGTCGCACCCGCACAAATTTATGATTTTGTAGAATTTTTAAAGGTAGATCCCCGTTGCAAGTTTTCATCTTTGGTGGATATTACTGCAGTTGACTACCCAGAACGGATAAAACGTTTCGACATAATATATCATTGTTTATCCATGTATCAGAATAGGCGCATTAGATTGCGTGTATCTTTGAGAGATCGCGATATGATAGCGTCTATCGTTGACATCCATCCTTCTGCTAATTGGTTTGAGCGGGAAGTCTTTGATATGTTTGGAATAATGTTTACGGGACATCCAGATTTGCGAAGAATTTTGACTGATTATGGGTTCCGCGGACATCCATTGAGGAAAGATTTTCCAACGTCAGGGTATTCTGAGGTAAGGTACGATGAAGTGGAAAAAAGGGTTGTTTACGAGCCAGTAAATCTTGTCCAAGAATATCGAAAATTTGACTTTATGTCCCCATGGGAAGGCGCTGACTATATTTTGCCCGAAGAAGGGGGTGATAAATAATGGACGGTTCTAAGGGGTTTGAAGATGTTCTTACAGGTGAGCAGAAAATCCGTAATTTTAACATAAATTTTGGCCCTCAACATCCCGCAGCTCACGGAGTATTAAGGCTTGTATTAGAGTTGGATGGGGAGATAGTTGATCGTTGCGATCCACATATAGGATTACTACACCGCGGCACCGAAAAATTGATGGAAAGCCGCACTTATCTGCAAAATCTTCCTTATTTTGATCGGTTGGACTACGTAGCCCCAATGAACCAGGAACACGCCTGGTGTCTTGCAATTGAAAGACTAACTGGCACAGAAATTCCCCGAAGAGCATCAATCATTCGTGTCTTATTTTCTGAAATAGGACGTGTGCTAAATCACCTTCTCAATGTCACCACTCAAGCTATGGATGTTGGAGCTCTCACTCCTCCATTATGGGGATTTGAGGAGAGAGAAAAGCTAATGATTTTTTACGAGCGGGCTTGTGGCGCTCGCCTCCACGCAGCTTACTTTAGACCTGGTGGCGTGCATCAGGATTTAACAAAAGAGCTGTTAGCAGATATTGATAGTTGGGCAGTAGAATTTCCTAAAGTTCTTGCTGACATAGACGCGCTTCTCACTGAAAATAGAATTTTTAAGCAGAGAAATGTAAATATAGGCATTGTATCAGAAGACGATATTCAGAAATATGGATTTTCAGGAGTTATGGTGAGAGGGTCCGGATTGGCCTGGGATTTAAGGCGAGCTCAGCCCTATGAATGTTATGATGAATTCGACTTTGAGGTACCTGTTGGCAATAACGGCGATTGTTATGATCGCTATTTAGTCCGTATGGAGGAAATGCGTCAATCTGTGGCTATTATTAGGCAGGCTATCGAAAAGCTAAATTTTGAAGATGGGCCTGTTTTAGCACAGGGTAAATTGTGCCCACCTAGACGGGTAGAGATGAAGCAGTCAATGGAAGCGCTGATACATCACTTCAAGCTATATACGGAGGGTTTTCATGTTCCAGAAGGGGAGGTGTACGCATCCGTGGAGGCCCCGAAAGGCGAATTCGGTGTCTACCTGGTATCAGATGGGACTAACAAGCCTTACAGAGTAAAAATCAGAGCTCCGGGGTACTTACATCTTCAAGCGATGGACCATATGGCTTCGGGTCATCAGTTAGCAGACGTCGCCGCTATTATCGGAACCATGGACGTAGTTTTTGGAGAAATTGATCGATGAGTAAAGTCTTGTCACACAGCAGCTTCAAAATCAAACTTAGGGGGGTTTTAAAAAGTGCTCCGTAGATTGCACCCAGACCAGCCTGAATCTTTTGCTTTTTCACCAGAAAATCAAAAATGGGCTGAAGCTCAGATTACAAAGTATCCTGAAGGTCGAGAGGCATCAGCTATAATACCTCTGTTATGGCGTGCTCAAGAGCAAGAAGGATGGCTCTCACGTCCGGCAATAGAATTTGTAGCGGATATGCTAGATATGGCACATATCAGGGCGCTAGAAGTTGCGACTTTTTACTTTATGTTTCAGCTTCAACCAGTCGGGTCAGCGGCACATGTTCAAGTGTGCGGTACTTTGTCTTGTATGTTATGCGGCGCTGAAGATCTTATAGAGGTTTGTAAAGAAAAAATTTCACCGACAGCGCATACGGTTTCAAAGGATGGTAAATTATCTTGGGAAGAAGTGGAGTGCCTAGGAGCCTGTGCTAACGCTCCAATGGTACAAATAGGAAAAGATTATTACGAAGATCTTTCAAGTGAAAGGTTTGCGGAATTGATTGAAGATTTGAGAAATGGATCTGCTCCCGTCCCGGGTCCGCAAAATGGACGTTTTTCGGTCGAACCGGCCATCGGTTTAACTAGTTTATTAGAAGGTGAAGGAGCTGGTTCAGCTGTCAATAAGAGTGTGGCGTTAGCTAAAAAGTTTAAGGATACGATTAAAAAAATTGATGGGACAGAGGCTAACTTGTCAGTCAATTGGGAAAAGCAATGAAGTTAAGTTTGTTTTCAGAAGATAAAGATAACTTGAAGTGTGAAAAAGAATAAATGAACGAGTTAAATAAAAATGGAAAAGAAAAGCAGGGGCGGTTGATTGCTCTGATAATTGCTGGTTCTGTGTTATTTTGGAGTGTATTGCAAGGCGCAGCCCCTTCCCTTGGGATATCAGCTCGTTATATGCTCTTGATAGATTTTTTTACTTTAGCTGCGTTAGCTTGGGCGATGATTTCATTGTATAAAATAGTAAGATCTCGCCGGGAAAGAAGGGGATAGTTTTGTAATGCTCAAAGACCAAGATAGAATATTTACAAATATCTACGGCATGCATGACAGATCGCTTTCGGGAGCTAGAGCCAGAGGGCATTGGGACAATACAGCCAAAATTATAAAGAAGGGCCGTGATTGGATCGTGGACGAGATGAAGGCCTCAGGTTTACGCGGTCGTGGCGGCGCGGGTTTTCCAACTGGACTAAAGTGGTCTTTTATGCCCAAGGAGAGTGACGGCCGGCCGGCGTACTTGGTTGTCAATGCAGACGAATCTGAGCCTGGTACATGTAAGGATCGAGAAATAATGCGCCATGACCCTCATTCGTTAGTTGAAGGATGTTTAATAGCCAGCTTCGCTATGAACGCAAACGTCTGCTATATTTATATCAGAGGCGAGTACATTCGCGAGCGCGAAGCGCTTCAAGCTGCAATTGATGAAGCATACGAAGCAGGTCTAATCGGTAAAAATGCATCAAAATCCGGCTGGAAGTTTGATTTATTTCTTCACCATGGTGCTGGTGCATATATTTGCGGGGAGGAAACGGCTTTATTAGAAAGTTTAGAAGGTAAAAAGGGAATGCCTCGGATGAAGCCACCATTTCCAGCTGGTGCTGGTTTGTATGGCTGCCCTACGACCGTAAATAATGTTGAATCTATAGCTGTTGTTCCAACTATTCTTCGCCGTGGGGCAGATTGGTTTTCGAATTTCGGTCGGGAGAATAATGCCGGAACAAAATTATTCGCCATATCCGGCCATGTAAACCATCCATGCGTCGTTGAGGAAGAGATGTCTATTCCATTTGAAGAACTTATTGAAAAGCATTGTGGTGGTATCCGTGGTGGATGGAAAAACTTAAAGGCTGTAATTCCAGGAGGCGCTTCAGTTCCGTGTGTTCGCGGTGGAGAAATGCGAGAAGCACTAATGGATTTTGACTACCTTAGGGGAGAGTTGGGCTCTGGCTTGGGAACTGCAGCCGTTATTGTTATGGACCAGAGTACGGATGTAATCAAAGCTATTTGGCGTCTTTCTAAGTTTTACAAGCATGAAAGCTGCGGACAGTGCACACCTTGCAGAGAGGGTACTGGATGGATGATGCGGGTTATGGAACGGTTAGTAAATGGCGATGCGGACCCCAGTGAGATTGATATGCTTTTGGACGTCACTAAACAGGTTGAAGGTCATACAATTTGTGCACTTGGTGATGCAGCAGCCTGGCCTATACAGGGACTTATAAAGAATTTTCGAGAGGAAATTGAAGATCGTTTAAAAAAACAAAGATCAATGCAAAATAGTTTGGTGGCCGCACAATGAACCTAGCTAAAGGTATCACTCGGCCTCAAAGCAGATATTTTATTATGGGCTTGGCGACGTCTTCTTTTTTGATAGTGATGGGTTGTTCAAATCCATTTGAACTTGAAGAAAACAAAGTTTCTTTTGATGGATATTCTTTCTCATCCAAACTAAGCCGAAATAAGTTAGATGACCGGTCATTTGACTTAACAGTTAGGCGTGCAAATCGATCTCTCTCAGGGGCTCGTGAGGCTGGGAGATATGAAGCGACTCGGTTTTGTATTAAAAACTTTGGTACGTCGGATATCAAATGGATTTTGGGTCCCGATGATCAGAGTATCGGCCTGACTGGCAAAGTTTTAAAACTCAGCGGACAGTGTGATGTGTAATGAGAATTAAAATGCTCAATTTTATAAATTTCTTATTCGCTCATGCTGATGAGCTCAAAATTGGGGCGTTTTCCTGCAATCCAAAAAGGTTAGATTGGTAGCATTATGGCTGATGAGCGAAGAGTTGTAATTGATGAAGTCGAATTGGAAGTAGATGGTTCAATGACCTTAATACAGGCTTGTGAAGAGGCTGGCATAGAAATTCCACGCTTTTGCTATCATGAACGTCTTTCCATTGCGGGAAATTGTCGAATGTGTCTGGTTGAGATAGTTGGCGGTCCGCCAAAGCCAGCTGCATCTTGCGCAATGCAAGTTCGAGATCTGCGCCCAGGTCCAGACGGACAGCCTCCAGTAGTGAAGACCAATTCACCGATGGTAAAAAAAGCCCGAGAGGGTGTAATGGAGTTTTTACTAATCAATCACCCACTTGATTGTCCCATATGTGATCAAGGGGGGGAATGTGACTTACAAGATCAGGCTATGGCGTATGGAGTAGATTTTTCGCGTTTTAGGGAAGCAAAGCGAGCTTCGGATGATTTAGACCTTGGCCCTCTAGTTGAAACTCACATGACCCGTTGCATAAGCTGTACTCGGTGTGTGCGCTTTACAACTGAGGTGGCAGGGGCATCTCAAATGGGGCAAACGGGGCGTGGTGAAGATAGCGAAATCACAAGTTATTTAGGTGAAACACTAGAAAGCAATTTGCAAGGTAATATCATCGATTTATGTCCGGTTGGAGCCCTAACCTCTAAGCCTTATTCTTTCACAGCTCGTCCTTGGGAGCTTAGTAAAACTGAAACTATAGACGTAATGGATGCATTAGGCTCGAATATTAGGGTTGATACGAAAGGTCGAGAAGTTATGCGCATTATGCCGCGTAACCACGATGGAATTAACGAAGAATGGATTTCAGACAAAACTCGATTTGTTTGGGATGGATTGAGGCGTCAAAGACTGGATACACCTTATGTACGTGAAAATGGGAAGCTGCGCGTAGCGACTTGGGCAGAAGCTTTAGAAAAGGCAAAATCAGCAATAATTGATAAGAAAATATTTGGTCTTGTTGGCGATTTAGTCTCAGTCGAAGCCACATTTGCTCTTAAACAGCTAATTGAGGCCTTGGGAGGTTCAGTTGAATGCCGCTTGGATCAAGCTCGGCTTCCAAGTGATAATCGCAGTGCTTATGTTGGAACAGCATCGATTGCAGAAATAGATACAGCCAAAACTATATATATAATTGGCTCCAATCCAAGGAATGAGGCCCCAACGTTAAATGCCCGTATTAGAAAAGCGTGGTTAAATGGAGCAGAAGTAAAACTTATAGGAGAGCCCTGTGACTTATCCTACGAATATCACCACTGCGGCACAGGTAGAAAATCTTTAAAAGATTTAATCAAAAGCGAAACCTCTTTAGCCGGGGATCAGGAAAGCGTTGTGATATTGGGGCAAGGTGCTATTCGGGATGAAGACGGACTGTCTGTTTTATCTAAGGTGATGGAATTAGCCGAAAAAACAGGGTCAAAGTTTTTAAATTTACATACAGTAGCATCTAGAGTGGGAGCTTTGGATATTGGCGCTGTTGCAGATGGCGAATTAAGTGCTGAGATTGCAAACGCAGATGTAATTTATAATCTAGGCGCTGACGAAATAGAACTCCCTGAACGTGTTTTTGTAATTTATCAAGGAAGCCATGGTGATCGAGGCGCACATAATGCAGATATTATTTTCCCAGCCGCCGCATATACTGAAGAAAATGGAATATTTGTAAATACTGAAGGTCGTGCTCAATTAAGTAGCAGAGCAAATTTTGCACCTGGAGAAGCAAAAGAAAACTGGGCAATTTTTAGAGCCTTATCCGAAGAGCTGAGCAATAATTTGCCCTTTGATAATCTAAGTCAATTGAGAGCACTTTTAGTTGGATTATACCCTAACTTAGAGCAAATAGACGAGGTTCCATTAAATGAATGGAAGCCATTGAAAGCTGGTAAGATGCTTGAGAGAGATTTTTTAAATGTTATCAGTGATTTTTACCTAACAAACCCCATCGCGCGCGCTTCGAGTGTAATGGCAGAATTGTCTGCAGGCGCAAAGGCTAGAAATAATTCAAAAGTTGCCGCGGAATGAAATGGTTTGATTTAAAATGACAGAGATATTTTCACAATTATTTTTTACGATTGGGGGGGCGCTCTCGGATCTGATGTCTTCTAATTTTGGTTTTGTGCTTATTTTAATAGGCCAGGGCCTTCTTATGGCTGTGTTTTTGCTTCTTTCCGCATATTTTTTAATTTATGCAGATCGGAAGGTTTGGGCAGCTGTTCAATTACGGCGGGGTCCAAATGTTGTGGGAGCATTCGGACTTTTGCAGTCTGGTGCAGACATGTTAAAATTAGTGTTCAAAGAAATTGTTGTTCCAGCTGGATCAGATAAATTTGTTTTCTTCTTAGCCCCAGTGGTTTCCTTTGTGATGGCTATTTTAGCCTGGGCGGTAGTTCCATTAAATGAAGGTTGGCAACTCTCGAATATTAATGTCGCCATACTTTATGTTTTTGCGATATCGTCACTTGAAGTTTACGGTGTTATCATGGGTGGTTGGGCATCTAATTCCAAATATCCATTTTTGGGTTCGCTTCGTTCTGCTGCTCAGATGATTTCCTATGAAGTGTCAATAGGACTGGTTATTATAGGTGTTATCATTTCAACGGGATCTATGAATTTTGGCGCAATTGTTGCAGCGCAAGATACCGATTATGGAATTTTTGGTTGGTATTGGTTGCCCCATTTGCCAATGTTATTTTTATTTTTTATCTCTGCTTTGGCCGAAACAAATAGGCCACCATTTGACCTTCCCGAGGCTGAATCGGAGCTGGTGGCAGGTTTCCAGGTTGAGTACAGCTCCACGCCTTTTTTATTATTTATGGCTGGTGAGTTGATAGCAGTTTTTTTGATGTGTGCACTTACTAGCCTTTTGTTTTTTGGCGGTTGGTTGTCTCCAATTCCTGCTTTACCCGATGGGGTATTCTGGATGATTTTGAAAATGGGCCTTTTCTTTTTTATTTTTGCGATGATCAAGGCAATCACCCCTCGCTATAGATATGATCAATTAATGAGACTTGGCTGGAAAGTGTTTTTGCCATTTTCCCTAGCTTGGGTTGTTTTTGTGGCTTTTCTCGCAAAATTTGAAGTTTTTGGTAGCTTTTATGCTCGGTACTTAGTTGGAGGCTGATTTTGGGTAAATTTGATTATACTCGTGCAGTAAAATATTTTTTTCTTGCTGATGTCTGGCGAGGGATGAGGCTTGGGCTCAAATATTTTTTTAAACCCAAGGCAACCATAAATTATCCTTATGAAAAAGGGCCACTAAGTCCACGGTTCAGAGGAGAACATGCTCTGCGTCGATACCCAAATGGTGAGGAAAGGTGTATAGCTTGCAAATTATGTGAAGCTATATGTCCAGCCCAAGCTATTACTATAGATGCTGAGCCGAGAGAAGATGGTAGTCGGCGAACGACCCGATATGATATTGATATGACCAAATGCATTTATTGTGGGTTTTGCCAAGAGGCTTGTCCAGTGGACGCAATCGTCGAAGGTCCAAACTTTGAGTTTGCCACGGAAACTAGAGAAGAGCTCTTTTACGATAAAGAAAAACTTTTGGAAAATGGCGAGAGATGGGAAGCACAAATCGCACGTAATTTAGAGCTAGATGCGCCATATCGATAACGAAACTATGAAAACAATTTGAAGTTGAGATTACCAGTGAAAACCTTTCGACAATCTGAAATTAACGGGAATAAATAAAATGGGTGCAGAAGTTTTCGCATTTTATCTTTTTGCACTGAGCACCATAACCGGTGGGTTGTTTACTGTTCTAAGCCGAAACCCAGTCCATTCCGTTCTGTGGCTGATTTTGTCTTTTTTATCATCTGCAGGTCTATTTATCCTACTTGGTGCTGAGTTTGTCGCTATGCTTTTAATTATCGTATATGTTGGCGCTGTTGCTGTTCTGTTTCTTTTTGTTGTCATGATGCTTGATGTAGACTTTGCCAGTTTAAAAGCTGAAATGTCGAAATATTTACCTTTAGGTTTATTGATAGTGGTTATTCTTTTGATGGAGTTAGCAATGGGCTTAGCTGTTTGGGTTCCCGCAGATGGTGCTCAAGCAGCTCGTGCTGCACCAACTCCAATAGAATTTCATAATACCGCTGCCCTAGGATTATTGCTTTACGATAAATATTTTCTTCTTTTTCAATTGGCTGGTCTAATTCTTCTTGTTGCTATGATAGGAGCAATAGTATTGACGCTAAGACATCGGAAAGATGTCAAACGTCAGGATATCTTAGCTCAAATTTACCGTGATCCAGACAAATCGCTGTCTTTGAAAAATGTAAAGCCAGGACAGGGGCTTTGAAATACTGATGCTCGATATTGCAAGAAAGAATTTAAAATGGTTACTTTAGAACATTATCTTACTGTTGCAGCGGTACTTTTTGTAATTGGCATCTTTGGTCTATTTTTAAATCGAAAAAATATTATCATTTTATTGATGTCGATCGAACTTATGCTTCTTTCTGTGAACATAAATCTCGTTGCTTTTTCTAGTTTTATGAATGATCTAGTCGGACAGATTTTTACATTATTTGTTTTAACCGTAGCCGCCGCTGAGGCGGCCATTGGCTTGGCAATCTTAGTCAGCTTTTTCCGCAATAGAGGTACAATAGCTGTTGAAGATGTGAATGTCATGAAGGGGTGATTTTTTGGAGCTAATTATTTTATTTTCGCCTCTTTTAGGGGCAATTGTTGGTGGTTTTTTTTGGCGGTCAATAGGTGAAAGCCAAGCTATTTATCTTACAATAGCGTTACTATTTTTATCTTGTTTTTTTAGTTGGATAGTTTTCCTTTCACACGATGCTCATGTAGAAAAAATTACTCTCTTTCGTTGGATAAACAGCGGACACTTGTCAGCTAATTGGTCGATAAGGTTAGACCGATTGACGTCAATAATGCTGGTGGTTGTAACTTCAGTTTCTGCCTTAGTTCATCTTTATAGTGTAGGTTACATGGCGCATGATGAAAATTGGAAAGAGGATGAACATTACAAAGCAAGGTTTTTTGCTTATTTATCTTTTTTTACGTTCACAATGTTGATGTTGGTAACCTCTGATAACCTAATTCAGATGTTTTTTGGCTGGGAAGGTGTCGGTGTAGCCTCTTATTTATTGATTGGGTTTTACTACCGGAAACAAAGTGCAAACGCGGCAGCTATCAAGGCTTTTGTAGTCAATCGGGTGGGTGATTTTGGATTTGCATTAGGTATTTTTGGTTTATTTATGCTGACTGGTAGTATAAATTTTGATGATATTTTTTCTGCAGCTCCGAAATTAGCAGATACGAGTCTTACGTTTCTTTGGAGTGATTGGAATGCAGCAAACTTAATCGCTTTTCTCCTTTTTGTTGGAGCTATGGGCAAATCTGCTCAACTTTTTTTACATACTTGGTTGCCAGATGCTATGGAAGGACCAACACCAGTTTCTGCTTTAATCCATGCAGCAACAATGGTTACTGCCGGTGTTTTTCTGGTTTGTAGAATGTCACCTTTAATGGAGTACGCACCCACTGCCCTCAGTTTTATTACAATCCTTGGGGCTTTTACAGCCTTTATTGCTGCAACCATTGGTTTGGTACAAAATGATATAAAGCGCGTAATAGCGTATTCAACAATGTCCCAGTTAGGATATATGTTTGTTGCTGCCGGTGTTGGAGCCTATTCGGTAGCTATGTATCACCTATTTACTCATGCCTTTTTCAAAGCGATGCTGTTTCTTGGTGCCGGTTCAGTTATTCACGCAATGCACCATGAGCAAGATATGCGTAATTATGGTGGGCTTCGAAAAAAAATCCCATATACTTTCTGGGCCATGATGATAGGCACACTCGCAATAACTGGCGTTGGGGTGCCGTTAACGCATTTTGGTTTTGCTGGGTTCCTGTCGAAGGATGCGGTCATAGAAAGTGCTTGGGCTGGAACCAATGCCGGTTTTCCTTTTTGGACTTTGGTCGTAGCTGCTCTGCTTACGAGTTTTTACAGCTGGCGTTTGATGCTAATGACATTTTTTGGGGAAGCCCAAGGGGATAGCCAGGCTCATTCACATGCCAAAGAAAGTCCTATGGTGATGTTGATACCGTTGGGAATTCTTGGAATAGGTGCGATTTTGTCTGGAATGATTTGGTACTCAAGTTTTTTTGGAAAAGATTATCAAGTTGCAAAATTTTTTGGAATAGAAAGCGAATATCATCAGACGGCTCCAAAAGGGTCTGATGATAATGCCGACAAAAATAATATCGATGAGATTGAAGAAAAGATGCCTCCAGTAGGAGCTATTTTTATGGGGCCTAAAAATCGTGTTTTGCATGATGCTCACTATGCGCCTATTTGGGTAAAAATAAGCCCCTTTCTAGCCATGCTAGCTGGATTGTTTATGGCCTTGTGGTTCTATGTTTGGGACAAGAAGAAACCTGCTCAATGGGCATCTACTTTAGATCCAGTTTATAGGTTACTTTTAAATAAATGGTATTTTGACGAAATCTATGAAACTATTTTTGTTTCTCGAGCGAAAGCTATTGGACGGTTTTTTTGGAAAAAAGGTGACGGTGGGATAATTGATGGAACAATCAATGGAATAGCGATGGGTATCATTCCATTTGTAACACGCATTTCCACTCGCTTGCAGTCTGGTTATATATTTAGTTACGCCCTCGGTATGGTTTTAGGCATTCTAGTACTATTATCCTGGATGATTTTTTCAGTGGGAGTAAAGTAAATATGGATCAACCACTGCTCTCTATGGTTACTTTTATACCGGCTTTTGCTGCATTTGTTCTTCTTATGGTGGCGCGCGGAGAGGATCTTGCTGCACAACTAGTTTGTAAAAGAGTGGCTATGTTTACCACGGTTGCGACTTTTATCGTGTCCTTGCTCATTCTGGCTCAGTTTGACCCCCTAAACACTAATTTTCAAATGGTTGAAAGTTACAAGTGGATCATGGGGTTAAATTATAAACTGGGGGTAGACGGGATATCTATTCTTTTTGTCATGCTGACAACTTTTATGATGCCTTTAGTGATTTGGGCGTCTTGGAGTTTAGAAGTTCGTGTCAAAGAATATATGATAGCTTTCTTATTATTGGAGACTTTGATGTTGGGGGTCTTCATGGCTCTAGATTTAGTTTTATTCTATTTATTTTTTGAAGCTGGTTTGATCCCAATGTTTCTAATTATAGGTATTTGGGGCGGCAAAGATCGCATTTATGCCTCTTTTAAGTTTTTCCTTTATACACTTCTGGGTTCGGTACTTATGTTAATCGCCATGATTTCTATGTATAGCGTTGCAGGCACATCAGATATCCCTACTTTAATGAATTATAGCTTTGATTATGGCACAATTAATATTTTGGGTTTTGAGGTACTTGGGGGATTCCAAACTTTACTGTTCTTAGCTTTTTTTGCAAGTTTTGCTGTAAAAATGCCAATGTGGCCTGTTCATACGTGGTTACCTGATGCACACGTACAAGCTCCGACTGCTGGTTCAGTAGTTTTGGCCGCAATACTTTTAAAAATGGGTGGATATGGTTTTCTGCGATTTAGTCTTCCTATGTTTCCCATTGGTGCATCGGAGATGACAAATCTAGTTTTCTGGTTGTCAGCTATTGCAATCGTTTACACCTCACTAGTTGCATTGGTGCAAGAAGATATGAAAAAACTTATTGCATACTCATCGGTAGCACACATGGGATATGTTACCATGGGAATTTTTGCGGCAAATCAGCAAGGCATAGATGGTGCTATATTTCAAATGTTGAGCCATGGTTTTATTTCAGGAGCTCTGTTTTTGTGCGTTGGTGTAATTTACGACCGAATGCACACCAGAGAAATAGAAGCCTATGGTGGTTTGGTAAACATCATGCCAAGTTATGCCTTGATTTTTATGTTTTTTACGATGGCTAATGTTGGATTACCTGGAACTTCAGGGTTCGTGGGTGAATTTTTGACTCTAGTTGGTATCTTCCAGGTAAATACTTGGGTTGCTTTGTTTGCCACGTCAGGGGTCATATTATCCGCAGCATACGCATTGTGGCTTTATCGTAGGGTTGTAATGGGCGATCTTATAAAAGAGGCTTTGCGATCATTAAAAGATATGAGCTTTCGTGAGAAAACAGTATTTGCACCTCTGATTTTCTTTACTTTACTACTCGGCGTTTATCCTGCGCTCGTCCTAGACATCATTGGGCCCTCAGTGGAAACTTTAGTCGCTGGTTATCATGAAGAAATAGATGCTTCAAAATTAGTGCAAACCTCAATGTTAAAGAATTAGAGGGTCAGAGACATGATTTATAACGATTTAAGCATTATTTTTCCCGAAATATTTCTTTCACTATATGCCATGGTTGCTTTAGTTGGCGCCGTTTATACCTCAAAGGACGAAATTGCTCAAAAAGTTACTTGGTTTACAGCCGTTGTTTTTATCTTGCTTGCTTTTTGGATGATTTTCTCAGAGGCCCAAACGGAAATTGCATTCGGGGGAATGTTTATTAATGATGCCTTTTCTAGATTTTCTAAAATAATAATATTACTCTCAGGAGCTGTTGTTCTAATTATGGGACAAGATTATATGAGTAGAAGAGGCTTTCTTAGATTTGAATATCCATTAATTATAGCACTTTCAGTTGTTGGCATGATGGTTATGGTGTCTGCAGGTGATTTAATGGCACTCTATATGGGTTTGGAATTACAATCCTTGGCACTTTATGTGATAGCGGCATTTAAAAGAGACAGTCTAAAGTCAACTGAGGCAGGGCTGAAGTATTTTGTACTTGGAGCTCTGTCATCAGGTTTGTTACTTTATGGTTCCGCCCTTACATATGGTTATTCAGGAACAACACTTTTTAATGGTATACTGGAGAACGTAAATGCTAATTCTCCGTCCTTAGGCTTACTTTTTGGGCTGGCACTAGTTACTGCTGGGCTGGCATTTAAGGTTTCTGCTGTGCCTTTTCATATGTGGACACCGGATGTCTATGAAGGTGCACCGACTCCGGTGACCGCCTTTTTGGCTACTGTTCCCAAAATGGCTGCGATTTGTTTATTTATGAGGGTAATGTTTGACGCCTTTGGAAATATTTTGGGTGATTGGCAACAAATAATTGTTCTTCTTTCTATCCTATCAATGTTTCTAGGAGCCTTTGCCGCAATAGGTCAAAATGATTTTAAACGTTTGTTAGCTTACTCTTCAATAGCACACATGGGCTATGCACTTATCGGTTTGGCTGCAGGTACCGAATTTGGGGTTCAAGCAGTTTTAGAGTACATGACGATTTATATCACTATGAATATCGGTGTTTTCGCTATTTTGATGTCAATGCAGAGAGATGGGCAATCTGTGACAGAAATCGCCTCTCTAAGAATGATTTCTGAAACGGATCCTGGAAAAGCAATAGCTTTATTAATTCTATTATTTAGCTTGGCGGGGGTTCCGCCTATGTTAGGTTTTTTTGCAAAGTTTGAGGTTTTGAGGGCAGCCATAAATGCGGATTTAATTTATTTGGCAATTATGGGAGTACTGGCCTCAGTGATCGGTGCTTTTTATTACTTGAAGATAGTTTACTTAATTTATTTTGGGGAAATGCCTGAAGCCCCTCTTGATAATTCAAAAGCTCCTATTTTGAAAACGATATGGACAGCATCCGCTGCAATAATGGTTTTTGGTGTTATAAGTTTATTTGGCGTTGAAGAGATGGCAAAAGCGGCGGCATCTTCATTGTTAAATTAAAAACTATGGAGTTTGATTTTTTTATCTTAGATGAGACGGAGAGTACTAACTCTGAGGCACTAAAACTTGCAGAATCTACTGATAAGCCTACCTTCGTAGTCGCTAAAAAACAGACAAATGGGCGGGGTCGTATTGATCGTAGTTGGTCAGACCCAAGCGGAAATTTCTCTGGCTCAATCTTAATTAAAATAGATGAAGACTTGCAAAACTTAGCTCTAAGATCATTTGTGGCGGCCTTATCGGTATTTGACGCAATAGATCAAAAAATAGGTAAAGAACATGAACTTTTGATAAAATGGCCAAATGATCTTCTTCTTAATGGTAAGAAAATATGTGGAATTTTATTAGAAACAAGAAATTTTGGCACTGTTTCGGCTTTAGTAATTGGAATAGGCGTGAATTTATTATCATCGCCAAATTTAGATCAGATCAAAAATAGTACAATTAAACCAGGTTCTATATTAGGTGAAACTGGCATTAAATTAGATCCAATAGATTTTTCGGAGTTGATTGCTCATCATTATGCTCTGCGGGAAAACCAACTTAGAACAATGGGATTTTCTAAAATACGCGAGATTTGGATGGATCGTGCAGCAAAACTTGGAAAAAAAATAACGGCTCGTACACCAAATTTTGAATATCAAGGTATATTTGACTCTGTTGATGAAAAAGGGCAGTTGATTATAATAAATAATGGTGAAAAAAAGAAAATTGCTGCCGCTGAAATTTTTTTTTAAATATTGGGTAGAATACAATGCTACTTGCTATTGATTGTGGAAATACAAATACAATCTTTTCGATTTGGAATGGGACTAAATTTGTTTCAACCTGGCGTACGGCTACTGATCACCAAAGAACAGCAGATCAATATTTTGTATGGTTATCAACATTAATGTCATTACAAAATATAAAGGCTGATATTACTGATGTAATAATTTCATCTACGGTGCCCCGTGTTGTTTTTAACCTAAGAGTTTTATCTGACCGCTATTTTAATACTCGTCCCATTGTTGTGGGAAAGTCGGACTGTCAAATACCGATAGAGGTTCGAGTAGATGCTGGCACAGCCGTAGGTCCGGATAGGATTGTTAATTCAGTTGCTGGCTATAATCTTTTTGGCGGTAATCTGATTATTGTAGACTTTGGAACTGCTACGACTTTTGATGTAGTTGATCATGATGGTGCTTACGTAGGTGGTGTAATAGCTCCAGGTGTGAATTTGTCACTTCAAGCACTACATCAAATGGCTGCAGCTTTGCCACATGTCGATATAGCAAAACCAAAAGAGGTAATAGGAAAAAATACAGTTTCTTGTATGCAGTCGGGAGTATTTTGGGGCTATATTGGCCTAGTCAAAGAAATTTGCAGAAAAATAAAAGAAGAAAAAAAAGAGGAGATGAGAGTTGTTGCTACAGGTGGGCTAGCTCCATTGCTTCAATCAGCAGAGGCGCTGTTCGAGAATGTGGAGGAAAACTTAACTATGCAAGGCCTTAGACTAATTTTTGATCATAATAAAAGCATAGATAGCTAATGAGTAAAGACCGATTAATTTATTTGCCATTAGGTGGTGCCGGTGAAATTGGCATGAACCTTTATGTTTATGGTTATGGGCCTAAGGATAAGGAAAGATTGATAATAGTAGATTTGGGAGTAGCATTTCCAGATATGGATACAACACCTGGTATCGACTTAATATTTCCTGATATTACGTGGCTTACAGATCGACGTAATCAAATCGAGGCAATCTTTATTACACACGCTCATGAAGATCATATAGGGGCTCTAGGGCATCTTTGGGCTGAATTAGGTGCACCAGTTTATGTTAGGAATTTCACTTCTAAAATAGCGAACCGAAAGTTAGAAGAAAATGGTCAAAGTGGTCGAATTGTCAACGTAGTATCTGCGTGGCCTGATACCTCAAAAGTCGGACCGTTTGAGGTTTCTTATTTGCCCGTATCGCATTCTATACCCGAAAGCAGTGCTTTGGTGATTGATACTCCAAAAGGAAGGCTAATCCATACTGGTGATTTTAAGCTGGATGAAAAGCCGGTCGTGGGAGAGGCTTTCGACCATGAAATGTGGCAAAAAGTTTGCTCTGCAGGTGTGCGTGCACTTATATGCGATAGTACAAATGTATTTTCTGAAAATGAAGGTAGGTCAGAATCTGAAGTTGGACCTGAAATTCGGAAACTGATTGAAGACTGTTCTGAAATGGTTGTTGCAACTACCTTTGCTAGTAATGTGGCGCGCATTAAATCAATTGCAGAGGCAGCTGAAGAAGCAGGCAGATCGGTTTGTTTAATGGGTAGGGCCATGAAAAGCATGATTGAGGTTTCTCTTGAATCAGGCGTTTTATCTGACTTCCCAAAGTTAATATCTCCAGAGGATGCCAAAGCAATTCCAAAGCGAAATCTTTTACTGATTGTAACGGGATCACAAGGAGAAAGACGGGCAGCATCTGCTCAACTTGCCAATGGAAAATACCAGGGAATGAAACTTAGTCCAGGTGATCTTTTTCTGTTCTCATCAAAAACAATACCCGGAAACGAACGTGGTGTTATTAAAATAATGAACAAGCTATCTGAAAAAGGAGTTGATGTGGTTGATGATAGCTCTGAAAGGTATCATGCGTCAGGTCATGCAAACAGACCGGAACTATCAAAAATTCATGATATTGTTTCACCGCAGTTTCTTCTTCCTATGCATGGCGAACATCGGCATTTGCGTGAGCACGTAAAGTTAGGTGAGGCAAAAGGTGTTCCCGGGTTATTAGCAACGAATGGAATGATGGTGGATCTTTCGGGAAACCAACTTAAAGTAGTTGATCACATAGATACTGGGCGAGTTTATTTAGATGGTACGTCGAAATTTGGTGCCTTAGATGGAATTGTTCGGGATCGTATTAAGCTTGCTATCAATGGAATAATTGTTGTGAATATTATTATTGATGAGAATGATGAAATGCTGGGAGAGCCTTGGTGTGAAATAAGAGGTTTGGCGGATTTTGGTCAATCTGATTGCAATTTTATCGATGTTTTGGAAGAGGACTTAAGTCAGTATATACGCCGTTCCTCGGAAAGCATAATGCAAGACGACGATAAGTTGGAAAATGATATAAAACGCATTGCTCAAAAAACAGCCTTAGCTGAGATTGGTAAAAAACCAGAAGTTAGCATAATTATAAGTCGCTTAAATTAACTAACTAGCAAGCCGATCATTAAAGCTTTGAGATAAAAAACCTGGGGTATGTTCGCCTAAACCTATAATTCTGTTACTATTTTCGGATTTTTGGTTTTTTTTAACATTTTTTGATTTATTTTCCTTAGTTTGGTTTTGGTTTTGGTTTTGGTTTTGGTTTTGGTGTTGGTTTTCGTCAGTAATTCCACTTTTGCTTTTAAAGTCCTCATTTTCATTTGCAATTTGATTAAAATTATCTGGTTCGTCAGAAAGATTTGAAAGTGGAATTTCTTTTTTTAATAAGGTTTCAATATTTGCAAAGTTTTTTCGATCTCTTTTGTTACAGATCATTATAGCTGTGCCGTCACGGCCTGCTCTGCCTGTTCGGCCAATCCTATGAACATAATCTTCAGCTTGGATGGGAACGTCAAAATTGAAGACATGGCTAACTGATGGAATATCAAGTCCCCTAGCGGCTACGTCAGAGGCAACTAAAATTCGTAGATCTCCCTCTCTAAAACTTTCTAATGTTTCCGTTCGCTTAGTTTGATCCAAATCGCCATGTATTGGAGCGGCCTGATATCCATGTTTATTTAAAGATTTTGAGCAAATATCAACATCAGTTTTTCTGTTACAAAAAACGATTGCGTTAGTGCAATTTTTTCCCTCTGAATCGATTAAGTGTCTTAACAGCTGGCGTTTTTCTGAGGCTTCTCGGTCTTTTCGTTTAGGAGTAAACATTACGACTGATTGCTTTATGCTTTCTGATGCAGTTGCTTGTCGTGCTATTTCAACTCTGATAGGCGCAGAAAGAAACGTATTTGTAATTCTTTCGATTTCTGGAGCCATGGTCGCACTAAAGAAAAGAGTTTGTCGAGTAAACGGAGTTAATTTAAATATACGTTCAATATCTGGAATAAACCCCATATCAAGCATTCTATCGGCTTCGTCAACTACCATTACTTGCACGCCCGTTAAAAGCAATTTCCCTCTTTCAAAGTGATCTATTAATCGACCTGGTGTTGCGATTAAAACGTCAACGCCTTTATCAATCAGAACATCTTGTTCCTTAAAGCTAACACCTCCAATTAAAAGTGCTTTACTTAACTTTAAGTTTTTTGCGTATATATCAAAATTTTCTGCCACTTGAGCGGCTAATTCTCTAGTAGGACATAAAACCAAGGATCTGGGCATACGAGCTCGGGCTCGGCCGCGCGACAGTAAGTTTATCATCGGTAGTGTGAAGCTAGCAGTTTTACCAGTTCCAGTTTGTGCTATTCCCAAAACATCTTTTCCATCTAAAGCCGCTGGGATTGCCTTCTCTTGAATTGGAGTTGGTTTCTCATATCCGGCGTCTTTGACAGCTTTTAAGATTTTAGGATTGAGCTTTAAGTCGGAAAATAATTCCATAAAGATCCATAGTTGTTAAATTTCAATCGTATACTAATCCGATTATTATGATCTCGTACTAATTAAATCAGTAGTCTAGGTCAACAGGTTCATTTTTCGATGCCTAAATTCTTTGTTAATTGAAGGGCAGTCTAACCCATCATTTCTTTTGTGGCAGAGAGATTAATGCGTGGATAATCCCGCTCCACGCGATCTATATCCCATTGAAGACGGGTTAAAAAGACAAGGTCGTTATCGTGATCAGTGGCAATGTATTGTCTGTTTTCTGATGAAAATTTATCTAAATCAATCTTATTTCCACAAACCCAGCGGGCAGAATTAAACTGAGATGCTTCAAATCGAACTGGCAAATCATACTCCAGCTCTATGCGGCTCGCTAAAACGTCAAATTGCAAAGATCCGATTACACCAATAATGAACCCGGAACCAATGTTTGGCCTAAAAACCTTAGCGGCACCTTCCTCAGCAAACTGCATTAAAGCCTTTTCTAAATGTTTAGACTTTAAGGGATCGGCTGCTCGGCAGGATTGCAAAATTTCAGGTGCGAATGAGGGTATATCGCTAACACTTAGTGCTTCTCCCTGAGTTAGTGTATCACCAATTCGAAGTTGCCCATGATTGGGTATACCTATGATGTCACCAGCCCAAGCTTCATCTGCCAACTCTCTATCCGATGCGAGAAACATAACAGGGTTTGAAATCGCCATTGGTTTATTAGTGCGAACGTGGGTGAGTTTCATTCCACGTTTGAAATGCCCTGAAGCCATTCTGAGGAATGCTACTCGATCTCGGTGTTTCGGATCCATGTTAGCTTGAACTTTAAAAACAAACCCAGAAACTTTCTTCTCTTCTGGTAATATCTCTCTTGGGTTAGCTTTTTGGATTTGAGGTTCCGGAGCGAGTTCACCCAGGCCATTCATTAATTCTTTAACGCCAAAAGAGTTAATTGCAGATCCGAACCAAATTGGTGTCAAGTGACCTTCAAAAATAGACTTTTTGTCTAGTTTTGGTAAAAGGGTTTTTACCATCTCGATCTCTTCAACTAATTTTTTTAAAAGATGTTTTGGTACATGTTTTTGCAATTCTGGATCGTCTAAACCATTTATCTTAATAGATCCCGCGGAAAGATTTCGGTTTGCTTTGTCAATAAGCTCCAAACTATCATTTATTAAATCATAGCAGCCAATAAAGTCTTGCCCAATCCCAATTGGCCAACTGACAGGAGAAACATCTATTGCTAAATTGTCTTGGATTTCATCAATGATTTCAAATATATCTCTACTTTCTCTATCCATTTTGTTACAAAAAGTAAATATTGGTAAATCTCTTAATCGGCAGACTTCAAATAGTTTTCTGGTTTGACTTTCTACGCCTTTAGCTCCATCTATTACCATTACAGCGGCATCAACTGCTGTTAAAGTACGATAAGTATCCTCTGAAAAATCACTGTGACCAGGTGTATCGACTAGGTTAAAACGAAAGTTTTTAAAATCGAAAGACATTGCTGAGGCAGAAACTGAAATACCACGATCTTTTTCCATTTGCATAAAGTCAGACCTTGTCCGACGTGCCTCACCTTTTGCCCGCACTTGCCCTGCCATTTGGATTGCCCCACCAAATAGTAAAAATTTTTCGGTCAGAGTAGTTTTTCCGGCGTCTGGATGGGAAATAATCGCGAAAGTTCTGCGACGGGAAATTTCTTCAGGAATTTTTGATCTATTTGTTGGTTGATCCATCATAAACTGCGATATATTGTTGCTACATCGAAAAGGCAAGCTGGATTGAGTTTAAAAAAATCGAATAAATTTTCATTTAATTTTGTGGTATTTTATTTTCGATGCTACATCAGATAATTAAGTCTGCCGTTTTCAAAATAATGTTTAAACAATATATTGGGCTTTAAAAAACTGATTTATATCTAAAAAGGAATTGAAGTTGGATTTAGGCATAAAAGGTAAAAGGGCTATTGTTTGCGCCTCTAGTAAGGGTCTTGGTTTGGGTTGCGCAATTTCTTTAGCTGAAGCTGGGGTTGACTTAATTATCAATTCTAGAAACCCTCAAAATTTGGAAAGCGCTGCAAGGCTTTTAAAAAGTAAGTATCAAGTTCGTGTTGAGACTGTTGTGGCAGATATCACAACAAAAGAAGGGCAAGAGGCTGTACTTAAAAAAGCAGAAAATAATTTAGATATTTTGGTCACGAATGCAGGAGGTCCGCCACCCGGCGTATGGAGTGACTGGAGCCGATCGGATTTTATATTGGCTTTGGACGCAAATATGCTAACGCCAATTGCTTTAATGAAAGAAGTTTTGCCTGTTATGATGGAAAAAGGATGGGGAAGGATTGTCAACATTACCTCACAATCTGTTAAGGCTCCAATCCCTGCTTTGGGTTTGTCAAATTCTGCAAGAGCAGGCTTAACTGGCTACGTCGCTGGGACATCACGGCAAGTTGCTGAATTTGGAGTGACAATAAATAACTTGCAGCCAGGTGTTCATGATACTGACAGAATAAAGTCGTTAGATTTGCATACTGCTGAGCAGACTGGCGTCACGCTTTCTGAAGCCCAACTAAACCGTCGTAATGCAATACCAGCTAAACGCTACGGAACTATTAAAGAATTTGGTGCAGCTTGTGCTTTTTTATGTTCGCAACAAGCCGGTTTCATAATTGGACAAAATATTTTGTTGGATGGTGGCGCAGTAAATTCGACTATTTAGTTTTGAGCGACTTTAAACTCCTTCTTAATCTTGAAAAATAATAGATTGCTGCTTATAAGCTCAGATCTTAACAATTAACTTGAAAAGATATGCAGTTTTGCCAAGGTTAGAAGTCAAAAATCTATCTAGATCATTTGGAAACTTGACTGTTGTTGATCAAATTTCATTTCAGATTTCTTCGGGTCAGGTAACATGCCTTCTTGGTCCTTCCGGATGTGGAAAGTCAACCACATTGAGAATGATAGCAGGAGTTGAAACGCCTAGCTCTGGACAAATTTTTGTGGATGAAGAATTAACTAGCAATGCATCATTTCAAGTCCCTCCAGAAGCAAGGTCAATAGGATTGATGTTTCAAGATTTTGCCTTGTTTCCCCATTTAAATGTACAGCAAAATGTCTATTTCGGTCTAGCCGGATCAAAAGAGTTTAAGCAAAAAAGATCTTTTGATCTCCTTGAAAGGGTAGGTCTTGCTCATTTGGCTTTTAATTATCCGCACTCTTTATCTGGAGGTGAACAGCAAAGAATTGCGTTAATTCGAGCTTTGGCTCCTCAGCCAAAAATTATGCTAATGGACGAGCCATTCTCAGGACTGGATGATAGACTGAGAGATGAGATCCGTGATGAAACATTTAATTTGCTGAGGTCAGAAGATGCTGCAGTTTTGATGGTAACACACGATCCACAAGAAGCCATGAAGGTAGCTGATGAAATTGCTTTAATGAGGGATGGAAAAATTCTACAAAGAGGTGCTCCTTACAACATCTATAATGCGCCGGTAGATTTAAAAGCACTTCAGTTTTTCTCAGATGCGAATGCTATTCAAGCTACTTTAAATGGTAGTCTTGCTGATACTCCATTTGGTCAATTTTTCGCTCCTGGCCTGTCCGACGGAACAGACATAGATATTGTTTTTAGACCTCAGCATGTACGTATTGATTTTGATAGAAATGGTCACGGTCCCTTGCCTACCGCAAGTCAAGGAATTGCTGCAAGAGGTATCGTAAAAAGAGCCCGCTTTGTTGGAAACGAAAGTTTGATAGAGTTTAATATGGATTTTGGCCTAAATATTAAGGCATCGGTTCCAAATGTTTTCTTACCCAATAAGGGACATCCACTTTGGCTAACTGTACCAAGAGATAAGTGTTACATATTTCCAAAATAATAATTTTTTATGGTGCTTGATAAACTACAGAGTTAATAGTACTCCACTATTCCAAATAATAATTATTTGTATTTACTTTATAGCATTGTGACTTTGTCGTTTATGAGGTTTACATATGGTAAGTTAAGAGTTTTAGAACCGCTATATAAAAGGAGACCAAAATGTCATACTTAATTGTACCCTCTTTTATTCAAAATGCAGGCCCGATGGGAATCTTGCTAATTGCAGTTGTTGTGCTTGTTTTATTTGGGCGCGGCAAAATTAGTTCTTTAATGGGTGAAGTTGGCAAGGGCATCACTGCATTCAAGAAAGGTGTGAACGATGGTACCAAGCAGCTTGAGGACGAGGCTGTGGAAAGTGCGAAAGATGTCACACCAGACAAAGATAAAGACGATAAGGGATAATTTATGTTTGACCTTGGGCTGACCGAGCTACTCCTAATAGGGATAGTAGCTTTGATAATTGTTGGACCGAAGGACTTGCCAATTTTGTTCCGACGTGTTGGTGAATTCGTTGGAAGAATGAAGGGAATGGCAAGAGAATTCACTTCAGCTATGAATGATGCTGCAGATGAAGCTGGGGTTAAAGATGTCGCCAAAACAGTGAGGACTGCGGCTAACCCCATTAAGACAGGTTTAGATAAAGTTGGGGAAACTACGAAAGAATTTACAAACTTTGATCCACTGTCAGAGACTGGAAAACTAGCCTCGGAAAGGCAGGATGCATCAAAAAAAATACGTGAGGAAACGGCAAAACGCCAATATGATAAAAAAGTTCCTACTGCAGTTACGAAATCGGAAAAAGATAACAAGAGTGGGCAAAAAAAGAAAAGCAAGAGCGAAAATACAAAATGACAGAGGGAAAAGATAATCTAGAAGATTCTGCTGCTCCCTTGATAGAGCACTTAAAAGAACTGAGACAACGTTTAATTTATTCTGTCCTGGCTTTCACCGTAGCTATGCTGGCTTGTTTCACAGTATGGAAGCCAATTTTTAACTTTCTCACTATGCCACTCTGTGCATCAATGATACAAAGAGGCCATAAAGATTGTGGGTTGATTTTAATCAAGCTGCAAGAAGGGTTTTTTGTTGCCATTTCTATATCGCTAATGGGTGGTTTAATTATAGCATTTCCAATTATAGGTTATCAAATGTGGCGATTTGTTGCTCCTGGACTCTATAAGGCCGAAAAAGGCGCTTTTTTACCTTTCTTGTTAGCTTCACCTGTAATGTTTTTTCTTGGTGCTTCCTTTGCCTACTTCGTGGTTACGCCATTAGCTTTTGACTTCTTCCTTGGGTTTCAACAACCTGGCTCACTGGCCTCAGGAGAATCCTCAGAGGCCGAAACGGCTGGGATAGCGTTTCAAGGTTCAGCACAGGAGTATTTAAGCTTAACAATTAAGTTTATTGTTGCATTCGGACTATGTTTTCAGCTTCCTGTCTTGCTGACCTTGATGGGTAAAGCTGGCTTAGTGAGTTCGACAGGGTTAAAAAATGTAAGAAAATTCGCAATTGTTGGAATATTGGTACTGGCTGCTTTAGTAACACCGCCTGACGTAATCACTCAAATTATTTTATTTGTCGTTGTTTACGGATTATATGAGGTTTCAATATTCTTAGTCGCTAGAACTGAAAAACAAATTAATGAGCAATTTGCTGATGATGATTACTCTCAGAATTCAGGCGACAATTTCGATGATCCTCTTATGAAGGATTTTGACGAAAAAAAATAATTCAAATACGGTAAAGATTTTTAAATGTCCGAATACGATTTCCAAAAAATAAAAGATTCATTGGCCCAAATAGCGGAAGCGATGGAAAGGCTAAGCCCACCTCCAGATGAATATCCTGATTTCAAAAATAACGATGCGTTTATTTGGAGCATATCGCCAGACCAGTTGAAGCCGGTAAAAAAGGTTTCAAAAATTAACTTGGAATTACTAGTTGGAATTGATAGGGTGCGCGACATTTTGCTAGAAAATACTCTTCAATTTTCTAAAGGTTTATCAGCCAACAATGCACTTTTATGGGGATCTAGAGGCATGGGTAAATCCTCTTTAATAAAAGCTATTCATCAAAAAATTATAGATAAAGGTTTGTCACTCAAAATTGTAGAAATTCAGCGTGAAGATCTACCTACAGTTAACAGATTATTGAATATTTTAAGAAGTTCTTCTGATCGGTTTCTTCTTTTTTGTGATGATTTAAGTTTTTCGCATGATGATCAGCATTATAAATCACTTAAGGCAGTGCTTGATGGTGGGTTGGAAGGTAGGCCCGAAAATGTCTTGTTTTATGCAACTTCAAACCGGAGGCATTTGATGCCAAGAGATATGATTGAAAATGAGAAATCTTCTTCCATTAATCCCTCTGAAGCAGTAGAGGAGAAAGTTTCTCTTTCTGATCGATTTGGTTTATGGTTAGGTTTTCATCCATGTACTCAAGAAGATTATTTTGAAATGATTGATCGCTACTTTGGTGAATTTGGCGTGTCAACAGACTTTGAAAAAATAAAATCTCAAGCTATTGAGTGGCAAGCGACCAGGGGCGCTAGATCTGGACGTGTTGCTTGGCAATTTTTTGTTGATTTCGCCGGTAGAAACAATATTAAAATACGCCTTTAAACAAAAGTAGTTAATTAAGTAAATCCATTGGGTCGATCGACTCAAACCCTCTTCTCACTTCAAAATGCAAATATGGTGGATCACCTGGTCGCATTGTGCCAAGTTTTTGCAGTCGCGAAACTTTATCTTTTTCTTTCACTATAATATCGCCAACACCAGCATATACTGTCAATAAACCGCCTTCATGCTTTAAAACAATTATTGGTACCTCTTGAGTGTCAGAAGTGATTGCCGCAACTATTCCTTTTTCTGCAGCTACAATCTCGGTACCCTCTGGTGCAGATAAATCTATACCATCTGTTTTATTTTTGACGTAGTCGCGGATAATTTTCCCATTCACAGGGTAAGCAAAAACGGCTGTGTCAGAAGCTGATAAATTTTTTGCACCTTCAGATAAACTTGGGTTGACCTCATGTTTGCCTATTGGCGCTGGCAAAGGTTTCGAGCTACTTGGTGGAACCGGTACTTCACCGCTTTTTTCGCTTAAAACGGGTTCAACACCAACTGCTGCATTTTTAGCAGGAAGAGGAACCAACAAATATTGACCTTCTCTAATAGTGAAATTGCTATCTAGGCCATTCCATTCGGCTAAAGATCGAATTGAAACGTTGTATAACCTAGAAATAGTAAAAGCGGTTTCTCCCCTGGAGACTTTATGTCTAATGGGTTCATTTTCTGACTTTAGGGTATTTATTATAGGTTTATTTTTTCTATTAGTAGAATTTTCAATTGCTATGGACGCTAGCTCTTTTACATTCACCTGCCTTCGATCTGAAGCTATCTGTTTTTTTAGATTGTTGTTTTCACCTATTCGATTTGGTAGACTGATAAGTTGCCCTTCATTAAGCTCTTCACGACTGCTCATGCCATTGTAACTTGCTAAATCTCTAGAATCTAAACCAAGACGATCAGAAATACTATTTATAGTATCCCCTCGTTGTGCCACGACGACTTCATATGTAGGGTATGAAATAATCCCTCTATTATCTGGCAGAGGTCTTGTTTGCATAGCTTTTCTAACAGCATCAGATGTATCATATTCATTGCCCCTTAAATCAAAATCGAGGTTACTGAAATTTCCGCAAGAAACAGCACTAAATACAAATAAAAATGACACCATTTTTACAAATTTATTTGAGTTTATATACTGCATAAAACACGACTCACTCTGCCTAGATACTGATAATTTTTTATTGCTCTTTTTCCGTACCCGCAAGCAGTGGAACAAATCTTACGGGTTGGAGATCCTGATAATCGTAACCGCTATCTGTTTTAGCTATTTTGATAAGGTTCTGTATATTATCAGATTGACCTACTGGTATAATCATAATTCCACCTATTTTTAGCTGTGATAGTAATGAAGCAGGAGGGTCGTCAGATGCAGCGGTTACAATAATTCTGTCGAATGGTGCTTGTTGCTCTAAGCCATAACCTCCGTCAGCCAATATTGTGGTGATATTGTTAATACCTAACTTTTGAAAAATTTTAGTAGCATTATGAACAAGCAAGCTATGCCGTTCAACCGTATAAACTCTCCTAGCCAACAAGCTTAGAATTGCCGCTTGATAACCTGATCCTGTTCCCACTTCCAGCACTTTATCTCTTGACGTGACTTGCAAAGCTTGTGTCATTAATCCGACTACTGTTGGTTGGCTAATTGTCTGACCGCAAGCTATGGGTAGCGGAGTATCATCATAAGCTTTTTCAGAAAAAACATTGTTAACAAAATTCTTTCTATCAACTCTTTCCATTGCGTCTAAAACTTGTTTGTCTAAGATACCGGCTTTTCGAAGTGAAAAAAGAAATTGCATTTTTAGAGTTGCATTATTGGTCATAGAACTTTGTTGAGATAATTTAGTGTATCATAATCCGTGAGATCTGCTTTCATTGGTGTTATTGAAATATAACCATCCATATTCACTTGGGCATCGGTATCTTCGGATAAAGCAGCATGTTGATTTCCACCTTCAACGAATAAAAAATCTCTTCCTGAAGCTGATTTGTGGGTTTTGGTTGAAAAAAAAGAATTTGGTCTTAATCCTTGTTTAACATATCTTACGCCACAAACATTCTGCGCAGCATGCGGTGGAAAATTTACATTATAAAATATCTTGTAGCCCTCACTCACTGGTAATTTTTTGTCTAGAATATCGTGAATTACTTGAACTCCATGTATTTCACTTGCTTCAAAAGGATTTTTTAAACTTAAATTCTGTGGGCCATAGTATTGTGACAAAGCAATAGATTTTATACCCTGAAGAGCTCCTTCCATGGTCGCCCCTATAGTTCCTGAGTATAAAACATTTTCAGCAGAATTATTTCCTCGGTTTACCCCAGATAAAATTAAATCTGGCTTTTCACCGTCGAATACATGATATATGCCGGCAAGCACACAGTCGGCTGGATATCCATCTACACTGAAGCGGTTCTTCTCAATTTCAGCAATCATCATTGGGCTTGTATAGCTTATACAATGCCCAACCCCCGATCTTTCATTGCTAGGTGCAACTGTAAAAACATTACCTTCATCAGTTAATTGAAGTGCTATCTTTGTTAAAATTTTAAGGCCAGGAGCGTTAATTCCGTCATCGTTTGTTATAAGTATTCGCATATTTATCCTTAATGGAGAAAATTATTTTGACTTGCTGCAACTATAATCATAGTTCTAACATTGAAACGAGCCTTTTCGCCTCAATCTTAACAGATTGTAATTTTTTTCTACTTTCACCCGGATAAAAGCGCGCTCTCACTGCTGTAGGCATAGGGTTTGGTCGAAGAATGTATATTTGTGGTCCAATTGATTTACATTCATCTTTCCATGTTTTTACTATATGAATTTGTGCAGCTTTTGTTGCCCCATAAATTGATGAAAATTTTTTCATCATAGTAGTGTCTTCAAAAAAAACGGCTTTACTATCCTCCTCGAGTAGCGGAGATACCATTGGTATAAGTTTGGCGAGCGCTGTTACATTGTTTTTTATAGATTTTTCCCAATCTTTACTATCTATCGTGATAACCGGGCCAAGAGGAGCAGCATGGATTGCAGTGTGAGCCCAAAGCCTTACTTTCCCCCAACGGTCAAAAATAGATCGACAAAGTTGTGCAACTGCGTTTTCGTCTGTCAAATCGATCGGCGCCAATGTGCTGGAGCCTCCACATTTTTGAATGTGATCATCTAGTGCTTCGAGGGCACCTACTGTCCTCGAAACAGCAACTATATGGTGGGTTGATGATAGAATCTGTGCTAATTCAGCTCCTAAGCCTCTCGAAGCTCCAGTTATTAGTGCGACTGGTTTCCTCATAATTTGACTGCTCCCAATATTTCAAGATAAAGCTTAATTTGCACAGACCGAAACTAACTCTTCATATTGAATAGTAAGCCAACCTAAGGCTTTTTCTGGATTTTTTTCGGCTATATCATTGGCCATTCCCTCAAATACTCGAGCTGATTGACTTTCCTCTAGAAGAGTAAAAGTACCGCTACTCAATATGGTTTGGTAAGCAAAAAAGGAAATTGCAATTAACGCAATTCCTCTCAGGACTCCAAATATAAAGCCCATAGCTTGATCTGGTCTATTTAGAGAGGTTTTGTTTATTACAACTGACAGAAGTGGAGTGAAGAACGACACGAGCATCAAAGCTACAGCGAAAACAGCAGCGAAAGAGGCCAGTATAGCTAACTCACAACTATCTGACAAAATTGGTCCAATATAAGGGATTTCTTGAACAAATGGCAAAACTTCGGGAGCAAAAAAATAGGCTAAAAAAGCTGCAATTATCCATGCAGCAATAGACATTAACTCTCTAACCAGACCGCGTGAATAGGCCAAAAGAGATGAAACAATAACTATTGCTAAGATTACGCCATCTACGATGTTAAAATCAGACATTTGAATTTAAGTCCTCAGTTTTTATTTTCTTAGTCCTACCTGATAATTTATTTACGAATGATAAAAGATCCAAATTCTCAAAAACTTCTATATTTAATCCTTTGGCTAATTTGGTATTTTTTGGGCTTGCAACTTTCTTGAAACCAAGTTTTTCCGCTTCTTTCAACCTATTTTCTGTTTTAGAAACTGATCTTATGGCTCCCGAGAGTGAAACTTCTCCAAAAAAAACAAAATCCTCGGGAATGATAATATTTTCTTTAGCTGAAATCAAAGATGCTGCGACTGCTAGGTCTGCGGCTGTTTCTGTGATTTTTAAACCTCCTGCCACATTTAAATAAACATCAAGTCCGGAAAATTGCACTTCACATCGAGCCTCAAGTACGGCCAATATCATTGCGAGACGACTACTATCCCACCCAATAACACTTCGCCTTGGTTGAGAGTGAGGAGAGGGAGAAACTAATGCTTGGATTTCAACTAAGAGAGGTCTAGTTCCTTCAATGCCAGCAAAAACGCAGGACCCAGCGCAAGGTATTCCCCTTGAAGATAAAAATAGCTCTGATGGGTTTTTAACTTGCTGTAAACCTGCCCCCGTCATTTCAAAGACACCTATTTCATCTGCGGCACCAAATCTGTTTTTAACTGATCGTAAGATACGAAATTGATTTCCTTTTTCGCCTTCAAAATACAAAACTGTATCGACCATATGCTCAACCACGCGTGGCCCAGCAATTTGACCTTCTTTTGTAACATGCCCGACTAAAACTATACTTGTTCCACTTCTTTTGGCAAAAGTTGTAAGTTCGTGAGCGGCTGCCCGTACTTGGCTGACTGATCCAGGTGCGCTGTCGACTTTGTCTGACCAAATCGTTTGTATAGAGTCAATTATTGCTAATTTAGGACGTACTTTTTCCAAGGTTGTTAAAATGTTTCGTAAGTTGGTGTCTGATCCCAATTGTATCTGGGCCTGATCTAAATTGAGCCTTTTTGCTCTTAATTTTACTTGGGAGGTGGCCTCTTCGCCAGAAAGATATAATGTTTTTAGTCCTTTCTCTGCGAACTTAGCAGCGGCTTGTAATAAAAGTGTAGATTTTCCAATGCCTGGATCACCCCCTACCAAAATAGCGGAGGCGGGAACTAGTCCTCCACCAAGAACTCTATCTAATTCCTCCAAATCGCATTTTGTTTTTTCTAGGGGTTTATCCGCACTTTTTAGGTCGCCTAACGGTATACAACTTCCCCTAGCTTTCCCCAAGCTACTTTTGGTGGGTCCTTGCGATAGTCCTTTATCTTCTGAGATACTATTCCACTCCCCGCACGCTTCGCATCTACCGGACCATTTTGAGGTAATATTTCCGCAAGTTGCGCAAGAATAGTTTGAGTTAGCCATACTCTCATTTGCCAAAGGCACAACTTTGAAGCAAGGATAAAATTAAACTGGCAATACTTAAATTGTTAAAAACAGAAAAAGGAGTGCCAGACTGAAAAGAATAAGGTGTAATGTTTCTAAAAGAAGATTTGTAAATTTATATAAAAGGGTTCTCATAAAAAAGAAGAAACTTATGAAAAAAGGTAGAAACCATCCATGCGCTAAATTGGATAAAGTTTTGAAAAAGAATAAAAAATCCATGCTTTTAATTGGGGATAAAACTGGATTAGTAGCAATTATTACTATTAAACAAAGACTTGTTACCATAACTGCGGCAAGACGAGGTCTACCTTCACTAAAAATGCACATCAGTAAGCCCAGAGATGCACAAAGAGGAATATAAATTGTTGCTTTGAAAAAAATTACGAAAAGAAAAAGTGGGGATGGTTGTAGAAGATCAGCCATCACCGTAAACTTTCTATTGGTCCAACGGTCGAGCCAGCAATAAATTGTTTTAAGTATTTGTTTTTAGATTTATCAAGTTGGTTTAATAGACCTGACCATTGTATAATACCATTGTGAAGAAGTGCGACCTCATCTGCTATTGATCTAACAGATTGAATATCATGCGTGATTGTTACGGCTGTAATACCTAATTCCACTACTAATTCCCGTATCAAATCATTGATGACCTGGGCCATAATTGGATCTAATCCGGTAGTTGGCTCATCAAAAAATATAATTTCAGGTTGGGTTGCGATAGCTCTCGCCAACGCAACCCTTTTTTGCATTCCTCCCGAAAGTTCAGATGGAAAGTTATCAGCAAAGCTCTTTTTTAATCCCACACGCTCTAATTTTTCGATAGCAATTTTTCTTGCTTCTTTAGCATTGATTTTTTGTTTACCGTGTAGGTATCTAAAAGCAACATTCTGCCAAATTGGCAAACTGTCGAATAATGCGCCACCCTGAAACAACATGCCCACCTTAGAACGTATAACACTTTTTTGCCTGCTATTTGGGTCAAACCCGTTCAACAAAATTTTTCCGGAATTAGGCTTAATCAGACCAAGTAAGCATTTTAAAATCACCGATTTGCCTTGCCCAGAAGCTCCTATGATTACCATAGATTTCCCATCATGAACTTTAAGGTTTACGCCTCTTAATACATGATTTTGATCAAAAGATTTATATAAGTCTGAAACTTCGATCATGATGAAAAGAAAGCCTCAGTCAAAAAGTAGTTCGCAGCAAGAATCAAAACAGAAGCAGATACAACAGCTGACTTAGTTGCCTGGCCAACGCCTCTTGCGCCTTTTTCACAACGCATACCAAAAAAACAGCCCATGAGAGCAATTATGCAACCAAAAGCAGCACCTTTTACAAGACCACTTAATATATCCCATAACTCAAGGTAATTTATTGAATTTATGAGATATATTGTATTGTTGAACTCTAACCGTGTGACGCCAACAACATAACCACCGAGGATCCCAATAGAGTCTCCAATTCCTACTAGTAATGGTACTGTCAAAAATGCAGCAACTAATCTTGGAACGACCAAATACTTGATTGGGTCAGTGGAAAGGGTACTTAAGGCATCAATTTGTTCTGTGACCTTCATAGTTCCTATTTCTGCTGCTATAGAACTTGCTACGCGTGCTGCGACCATTAAACCTCCCAAAACAGGGCCAAGCTCACGCACCATGCCGATAGCGACTATGGATGGAACAACTTCTTCGGCATTAAATCTTGCTCCACCAGCATAAATTTGAAGAGCTAAAGCCCCACCAGTGAAAAATGAGGTTATACCTACTACTGGCAGAGATAACCAACCAATTTGTACTACCGATGAAAAGAATGCTCGCATGAAAAAAGGTGGAGTTAATGTATTAGTAAAAACCCGAATACAAAAAATTGCCAGTTCTCCGATAAAACTACACAGGTTCAAAAACATTCTTCCGGTATATGCGGTAAAGCCTATCATTTGGCTACACTTGTATAGTTGCGATTGTATCTATGACCTAAAGAGGTCAGAAATTCGTAACCTATAGTTCCAGCGCCCTCAGCAATTTTATCAACTGTTTGCTTTGAGTTTATCAATTCCAACTTATTTGGCTCAACATTAAGGCCGGTTATATCGACACCAATTAAGTCCATAGAAATTCGTCCAACAATTGGACAGCCGGTTTCTTCAAAATACAATCTAGTTTTTTGGCCGGTGACTCTAAAAATGCCATCGGCATAACCTGCTGATATCGTTGCTATTCTCTTTTTAGATGCAGCCGTCCACGTGTTACCGTAGCCTACTGTTTCGCCACTTTTAATTTCGCGAATTTGGATCACCGGTATGTCGATTTTTAGAACAGGAAGGCAATTCCGCATTGGCGAACAGCCATAAATACCTATCCCGGGTCTTGTTAAGTCAAAATGATATTCTGGTCCTAATAATATTCCACCAGTAGCGGCCAAAGATTTCTTTATATTTACGTTGTCTGTAAGAGTACGAAAAGTATTAAGCTGATTTGCATTCATTTTATGGCCAGGTTCATCTGCACAAGCTAAGTGAGACATAATCAAGGCTGGATTTAAAGATAGGACGAGTTCTTTAACATTTTCCCACTCCTTTGGCTCCATACCTAATCTATTCATACCAGTATCTAGTTGAACCCCAAATTTTTTTTCTTTTAAAAGTTCAGAATGTCTGGATAGTTGATCGACAGAATTTATTAGGGGTATTAAGTTATAGTTTCTAATTAATTCAGTATCACCAACCATGTGGCCAGAAAAAAAATAGATTTCTGGTATTTTACCTAGACTAGAGCGCAGTTCTGCTCCTTCTTCGGCTGTTGCTACAAAAAATATTCTTGCACCTTCGGCGTAAAGGGCGTTGGCAACTTGCTTTAGACCCAATCCATAAGCATTTGCCTTCACAACCGCAGCAGCGTCGTTGCTAGACATGCTTCGCAATTTTTGCCAGTTTTGTCTTATAGCATTTAAATCTATTGTTGCTGTTGCTGTTGCCATTTATCAAAAATCAAAAATTGAGCATAACTTTTCGAGAGAACAGTAGAATAAAAAATCAGGGAAAACCAACAAATTAAAACAAATTTCCACCTAAAACTTTAACTCATATTTTCCCTGGCTAATTACCATCGTTGAGTTGTTGTTGCCAAGGCTTTGCTAAATTTCCAAAGCGTGTGAATTTTCCTTCAAAACTGAGTTCAACTGTTCCTATTGGGCCATGCCTCTGTTTTCCCAAAATTAATTCTGCGCGACCATGCAGACGATCCATTTCTTCCTGCCAGATTGCCATTTTCTCTAAGTCATGATCACTAGGTTTCTCACGTTCTTTGTAATATTCTTCACGATAGACAAATAAAACCACGTCAGCGTCTTGTTCAATTGAACCAGATTCCCTCAAGTCTGCGAGTTGTGGTCTTTTATCATCTCTGTTTTCCACCTGTCTTGATAATTGAGAAAGAGCAATTACTGGAATATTTAATTCTTTTGCAATAGCTTTTAGACCTTGAGTAATTTCTGATATTTCATTCACTCTACTTTCTTTGCTCGAAGCCGAACGAACTAATTGCAGATAATCTATTATCAATACATCAAGCCCTAGGTTTGGAGTACGTTTTAACCGTCGGGCTCGTGAGGCAACCTGAGCTATTGTTAATGCCGGAGTATCATCGATATATAAAGGTGAACTTTCTATAGATTTAGCTGCATCTACGAACCTCCGGAATTCACTTTCGGTCATATCTCCACGTCTTATTTGCTCAGAAGGTATTTCTGAGGTTTCCGATAATATTCTTGAAGCTAGTTGTTCCGCGCTCATTTCCAAAGAAAAAAATCCGACGAAGCCGCCATTTAAAGTTTCTGATGATCCATCGGTGTTTTCTCGTCTCTGAAATGATTTGGCGATATTGTATGCAATATTGGTAGCAAGTGACGTTTTGCCCATTGAAGGGCGGCCAGCTAAAATGATTAAATCAGACGAATGAAGACCTCCCATTTTCTTATCTAAGTCGATAAAACCTGTTGATATTCCCGCTAAATTACCATCTCTATGATATGCGGCGTTGGCAGTTTTAACAGCATCTCCCAAGGCATTAAGAAAAGATTTGAAAGTAGATTCAGATTTGCCGATATCTCCAATTTTGTAAAGACTTTGCTCTGCTGAAATTATTTGTTCTTCAGGCTGTTCATCAACTTTTATGGACTGAGCTCTCGCACTTATCTCTTGACCCAAAACGATCAGTTCTCTTCTAACTGATAGATCATAAACTAATTTAGAATAATCTTTAATTGCAGAACTGGCTACCGATCCGGCCATTAGTTGAGCTAAATAGGCGCTGCCACCGAGTTCCTTAAGGCCTTCGTCTTCAGTTAGAAAGGTATTAACAGTTACGGCAGATGCTAGTTTTCCATCTTGTACTCTGTTTGCGATAATATCAAAAATACGAGAGTGAACTGGGTCGTAAAAATGATGTGGCTTTATTTTGTCTTCTAATGAATAAAAGAGATCATTATTGTTTAGTATTCCCCCTAGAAGCTGCTGCTCAGCTTCTATAGAATAAGGCACCGGGTCTGAAGGATTTTTGTTAGAGTTGATCTCTGCGAATTTGTTCATTTACACACCTTGGAGTCGACTCTTTCCTCATAACTTCAACTAACACTGGAGGCAAAATGTATATCTATGTGGATAAGATGTTAATCACAATATATATTGCCTAAAAAAGAAGTAACACTAAATGTAGTACATATAAAGGAATTATATAAATAAATTATAAATGAATTTTTTACTATTTTGATTTTTTTTCCTGCCATTTTCTGGGCTGTTCCAAAAACTCCCTAACTTCAGACAAGGTTTCAGAATCAAACTCATCATTTTTTTCAGCCTCTTCAAAAACATCCCACCAGGTACAAAGCTTGTGTAAAGTGATGCCTTTTCTCCCCAGAATTTTCTCTGTTTCTGGAAAAATATCATAATAAAAAATTACCGCCGTGTGAGAGCATTTGGCTCCGGTTTGTCGTATTGCTTCGACAAAAGAAAGCTTGGAACCACCATCCGTGGTTAAATCCTCAACCAATAAAACGTTTTGACTTTCAAAGATGCTTCCCTCAATCCGAGCATTACGGCCATAGCCTTTTGGTTTTTTTCTAATATAACTCATGGGTAATCCCAATCGTTCGGCTACTAGAGCTGCAAATGGAATTCCGGCTGTTTCGCCGCCTGCAATATTATCAAAAAATTCGAAACCAACATTACGCATCACGGTAATAGTTAAAAAATCTATAATTGTTGAACGCACTCTGGGATAGGAAATTAATTTTCTGCAATCAATATATGTTGGGCTTGGCAATCCAGACGCCAGAGTAAATGGATTTCTTGAATTAAAGTGAATAGCATTTACCTCAAGCAGCATCCGTGCCGTCAATCTTGCTATCTCTGAATTGGCTGGGTAATTTGATGAAATCATATTTAGCTCCTTCGAGTCAAAAACGTTTGTTTTTTATAAATTTATTTAAACTAAACTTGTACTTGCCATTTTGTTTCAAATTTGGGTTTGAAAATTGTTATTTCTCCATTTGGAGTAGATATTTTTTCTGGAAATCGAACGGGTTTATTTTTTTTTATTAGCCTAATTTTATCAGAGTTAATTTTCTTACCATAGAATTTGGCTCCATTGATCGATGTAAATAATTCTAATTTATCTATAGCTTTTTGCTCTTCAAAAATGTGTGCTAAAATTTCTAATGTATTCGTCGCAGTAAAACAGCCAGCACATCCGCAGGAACTTTCTTTATCATGGTCTAAATGCGGTGCGCTATCTGTCCCCAGAAAGAATTTTGGCGATCCCGAAACCACTGCCTCTAACAGTGCCAATCGATGAATTTCTCTTTTCACCACCGGCAAACAGTAAAAATGGGGCCTTATGCCACCAGACAATAAATCATTCCTATTTATGGATAGGTGATGAGTAGTAATAGTTGCTGCTAAATTCTCGTTTCCCGATAAAACATAATCTACAGCGTCTTTAGTAGTGATATGTTCCATGATGACTTTTAAAGTAGGGTAATCAGTGCGGATTTTATCCAAAACGGTATTGATAAAAACCTTTTCTCGATCAAAAATATCAATCCTGGTATCGGTTACTTCTCCATGAATGCAAAGTGGGCATCCGATTTCTGCCATCGTTTCTAGAATGGGTTTAATTTTTTCAAAGTTTCGGACACCAGACTGAGAATTGGTCGTTGCACCGGCTGGATATAATTTTACTGCTGAAATTACTCCACTTAAAAAGCCTTCTTTTACTTCTGTAGGCTCCGTTTCTTCTGTTAGGTAAAGAGTCATCAAAGGGTTGAAAGACAAATTTGGTTTTAGGGCGTTCATTATTCGTTTCTTGTAATTTTTAGCATCAATTAATTTGGTAATTGGTGGGACCAGATTAGGCATTATTATTGCTCTTGCAAAAGATTTAGCTGATTCATTAACTGTAATTGGCAGCAAGTCTTTATCTCTTAAATGAAGATGCCAGTCGTCAGGTCGCACTATTACTAGTTCTTTAGTCATAGAATGGCGTTACACAATATTTTAAAGGCTTTCTAGTTAAAGATGCTATTATACGTTGAAATTGAATTGTTTGCTTAATTATGTAGGCTAATTTAGGGTGATGATCAAAATTTAGATCTTTCGATTTAGTTAAGTGTTTTATGCAATTAGAATTTGATAATTTACTTCAAGTAGCTGCTCAATGGCATGAAAAGGGCATTGGAGCGGCAATAGCCACGGTTGTTGAAACTTGGGGATCAGCTCCGCGTCGTGTTGGTGCCCAGTTAATTGTATCGGGTGATGGACATATGGAGGGATCAGTTTCTGGAGGGTGTGTTGAGGGAGCAGTAGTTTTAGAAGCTATAGACTCGCTTAAAGATGGCAAAACAAGAGTGTTAGAATATGGCGTTAGTGATGATGAAGCATTTGCCGTAGGTTTGGCTTGCGGTGGTAAAATGAGAGTACTTGTAGAACCTGTTGGAAAACAAATGCCACAAAAGCTTTTGAAAGAATTAGTGTATGCAATAGCTAGAGATCAATCTGTGATTTACGAAATCAATATAAAGACTATGCAACGCCGTTTGGTTTACAACGAGTACGACCATAGAGTTCGTAAAGACAGGTCAGGGTTTAAAGATGATGAAATAACGTTTTTAAATGTTTATTCACCTAAACTAAAAATAGATATAGTTGGTGCAGTACATATTGCTCAAGCCCTTGTGCCGATTGCTAAAGTAGCTGGTTTTTCCCCTCGAATAATTGATCCGCGAGAAAGTTTTGCAAATAGTGAGCGTTTTGGAAGCATTGAAATATCTAACGATTTTCCCGATGTAGCTTTGACTAAAGCTAAGCCGAATTATAGAACCGCGGTTATTCTTTTGACTCATGATCCGAAATTAGATGATCCCGCTCTTCACATAGCCTTAAAAAGCGAAGCATTTTATATTGGAGCATTGGGTTCAAGGAAAACGCACAAGCAACGCAAAGACAGGCTCAAAAATGCTGGCTTTACCCAAAAACAAATTGATCGTATTCATGGTCCAATAGGCCTAAACATAGGAGCATCTTCGCCAGAAGAAATAGCAATTTCAATTATTTCGGAAGTTATTGCGACGCTCCGGATCGTTAATCACTCTAAGGCAGCCTGATGTAAAAGAAGAAAACAGCTGGTTACTTGTTCAATTGATTTAGATTAAGAGCTAAACAATAATTAAATTTTTAATACTCTAATTTGAACGATAAATAAAATAAATAAGACGTTAAAACGCCTTAAATCTTTGATAATTTGTCAGTTTAGCTTTACTTAGTTGGCATAGGGCCTATCATCATGGTCATCTGCCGCCCCTCTAGTTTCGGTATATTTTCAACCTTTCCATGGTCTTTAACATCGTCAGCTACCCTTTCGAGTAATTCTATACCAAGCTCTTGGTGGGCCATTTCCCTACCTCTAAACCGCATAGTAATTTTTACTTTGTCCCCATTTTCAAGAAATTTATACACGCTTCTCATTTTTACATCATAATCATGTATATCAGTTCCAGGTCTGAATTTTATTTCTTTAACTTCAATTATTTTTTGTTTCTTACGAGCCTCAGATTCACGTTTTTGTTGTTCATATTTATACTTTCCAAAATCCATAATTTTACAAACTGGTGGGCTAGCGTTAGGTGAAATTTCGACTAAATCTAAGCCAACGTCTTCTGCCATTAAGAGTGCTTTTTCTGGGGAAACTACCCCTTCATTCTCTCCTTCAGCGCCTATTAATCGGATTTCTGAACTCTGGATGCCATCGTTTACTCTGGGTCCAGTTTCGCGCGAGGGGGGCGCGTTATGCGGTTTACGGGCTATTGCTTTGTTCCTTTATTAGTTTCTATATATTACAGGGCAAAATAGTGATGCTGTTTTGCTCTTTCAAGGTGAAATTTTTCTTTATAAGGATAATTTTTAATTATTTTGCCAATTAGATAGGTTTTATTTTTAATAATCATCCTACGAAAGCTTTTTCTACAACGTAATGGGCGGGCTCTGAATTAGCCCCTTCTTTAAGTCCAAATCTTTCAAAGATTTTCTTTAAATCTGTATTTAAGCCAATAGACCCACATACCATTGCACGGTCAGTTTCTTTTGAAATACTCTCTATGCCTAAGTCTTTAAGTAATTTTCCATTTTCGAGCAAATCTGTAATACGGCCCATTTGATTACTTGGGTCTCTAGTGGTGGTGGGATAGTAAATTAGCTTTTCTATAGCGTCAGTGCCAACTAATTCTGACATTATATCACCTTTTTTAATCTCCTGAATTAAATTTTCTCCATAAGTCAATTCATTGATGTCACGACAGGTATGGGTCAAAATTATTTGTTCATAGTCCTCATAGGTTTGAGGCTCTCTTAAAAGCGATGCAAAGGGCGCAATTCCCGTTCCAGTTGCGAAGAACCAAATTCTTTTTCCAGGCAGTAGTGCGTCATGAACCAATGTTCCTACTGGTTTCGGCCTGAGAATAATTTGATCACCTTTTTTAACATGTTGAAGCTTAGATGTCAGTGGGCCGTCTTGAACTTTTATGGAGTAGAATTCCAATTCATCATCCCATGCAGGAGAGGCGATTGAGTAGGCTCGAAGTAAGGGCTTTCCGTCTTCTTTTAGCAATCCAATCATAACAAACTCACCAGACCGAAAGCGTAGTGTTTTGGGGCGCGTAACTTTAAAAGAAAACAATCGATCTGTATAATGTTGGACTCCAATTACAGTTTGTGCGTCTGGAAGTGTAGGCGTTATCTTTGGAGCATTCACTTTTCTAAGCCTGTTAATTTTTTACTAATCTGTAAGGTAGATAGCAGACTTATCTAGTTTAATGCACCTAAAAAATGTAAAAAAGTTTTGTTTAGAGAATGATTTTTCAATTTAAAGATTTTTTGTATCTCTGATTGATCTAGAAGGATAAATTTAGAAGCTTAGAAGGGTTTTAACTAATTCAAAGATTAAAAAAACGCAAAAGCTAACCTTTCAAAGTGATTAATAATTTTTCCAATCCATGGAAATGGTAAACATCAGCGTAACGAGGATTTTCTGCTAACTCAATTTTAGGATATTTTGTGAATAACATTGGCAAAGCTATCTGCATTTCTAGACGAGCAAGAGTTGCCCCTACACAGAAATGAATACCACCGCCAAACGCCGTATTTTTTTTGATAACTCTATTAGGATCAAAGTACTCAGGATCGCTCCAAAAAGTTTTATCTCTTCCAGTTGCACCTAAAACTAGTGCAACTTCGTCACCTTTATTTAAGGTACAATCGCCAAGATCAATCTGATCATAGGCATAGCGAGTAAATATATGTAGTGGAGGGTCAAATCTTAAAATCTCCTCGATAAGCTGATTGATTTTTATTTCACTTTGCCAGTCAATCATAATTTTTTTGTTTTCCAGTAGGACTTTAATACCATTTCCCAAAGAGTGAACCGTTGCCTCATGTCCAGCATTTAGCAAAAGGATACAGGTGGTAATCAGTTCGTCTGTTGTTAATTTTTCGCCGTTTTCTTCGGCGGAAATCAAATGAGTAATTAAATCATCTTTAGGTTTACTTCGGCGTTCCTCAACATAACTTCGCATAAATACGGAAAACTCTTTGGAAGCTTTAATGGCGCGTTCCTCGTGTTCCTCTGTGCGCCGCGCTTGATACATCATAACCATATCGTTAGACCATCTTAGTAGCTGGTCACTCATTTCCTCTGGAACCCCTAAGAGCCTAGCAATAATGATGACAGGGATTTTATTGGCATACTCGTTAAGTATATTTACTTGATTGCTGGAAAAATTTTGCATCAGTTGGGCGCATAAAGTTTCAATCTCTGCAGCCATTGAATTAACTTTTCGACTTGTAAACGCTCTTAAGACTAGGCCACGGAGACGAGTGTGTTTAGGCGGTTCTAATTGGAGCATTGAATGGTCTTCCAGTTCGTAAAAGGGTGCTAATTCCTTACGATGGCCTTGTTTTTTCTCTTCTGGACATTCGCGACCAAATCTCCTGTCTTTAAGAATATTGGAAACATCATTATACTTAAACAAGGAAACCATGTTATAATCCTCCCAAAAGACTTTACCTCCTTTGGCTAAACAGGTTTCATAAAAAGGGTAGGGATTTTGAACAAAATCATCATTTGTTGGAGATTGTGCAACTTTTGGTAACATTTGCCCTCTTAAATAGTGAAAGAAATCTTTCACATTGCTTATATTGAATTTGATGCAGCTTTAATTATTTCTATAAAATCATCGCTTTTAAGACTGGCTCCCCCAACTAAAGCCCCATTTACATTTGATATCGAAAATATTTCTTTTGCGTTGGAACCTTTCACAGACCCGCCATATAAAATTTTTACACTATGGGCTTCAGCTCCGTAAGTGCTCGCTAAAAATCCTCTTATAAATGCATGTGCAGAGCGAATTTGATCTGTCTCTGGAACCAGCCCTGTACCTATTGCCCATACAGGCTCATAAGCAACGACGGTATTTATTGGGGTAATATTTTTAGGAAGCGATTTAAGCATTTGCTCTTGTAACACGGAGAGTGTTTTATCTGCTGTTCTTTCTTCCAATGTTTCGCCAATGCAAACGACTGCTGTTGCTCCTGCTCTATGAACAGCTTCTGATTTAAGTTTAACTATATCATTCGTTTCATAATTATCTTGGCGACGCTCCGAGTGCCCCACAAGTATAAGTTGAGCACCCACTTCGATGAGCATTTCTGCCGATACTTCACCCGTATGAGCCCCATTTATATTAATGTGACAATTTTGTGCTCCGATTTTTATATTTTTGGTTTGTTCATGCGCAGCCGAAATTAGTGGAAAGGGAGGGCATATTGCAACTTCGCAAGTTTTTTCTTTGCAATATTGATCGATCTTTTTTATGTCGGCAATCATTGCTTTATTGCCAAACATTTTCCAATTACCGGCAACTAATTTAGACATCTAAGCCTCTTTTCGAATTTTTGGGACAAATTTTATTTTTCAAATTTTTATGCTTGAAAGTTAATTCACATATTTTCGAATTTGATTGACTCTCCACAGCCGCATGCTTCGGTGACGTTTGGATTTTTAAATTTAAACCCTGATTCAAGTAATGAGGTTTCATAATCAATTTCTGTCCCAAAAAGAAACATTTGAGCCATTGGTGCAATAAGTACTCGTACTCCGTCTTGCTCTATAATTTCATCATTCTGATCGGGCTCTGTAACATACTCCATCGTATATTCCATGCCTGCGCATCCACCTTTTTTAACGCCAACTCTCAAGCCAAAGTATTTATTAGCCTCCATTAATTTATTTATTTGTGACACAGCGGTAGTGGTCAACTTAATTGCATTTTGTCCTGGGATAGCAAACATTTTATTTATCTACCTACATAAATCCTAGTTCAAGGCGAGCCTCGTCACTCATCATATCCATTCCCCACGGTGGTTCCCAAGTTAGGTCAACAGAGACTTGTCTTACTCCGCCTGTTCCATTTATAGCATCTTCTACCCATCCGGGCATTTCGCCGGCCACTGGGCACCCTGGAGCCGTTAATGACATGATTATACTAACATCGTTATCTTCAGTGATTTCGATGGTATATATAAGGCCCAAATCATAAATATTTACAGGAATTTCTGGGTCAAATACTGTTCGGCAAGCATCGACAATTGAATTGTATAGTGGGTGATCCGTCGAAGACGGGGTAATCAACGGAGAGCCTTCCATTGGTGTGCCTAGGTCATTCATTAGCGAACTCATTGTTATCTTGAGTGTTTATATAAGGTATCTGGCCCTCTGCGTCCAGAGTAACGATTAAGATATGATGCTATCTGGCAATGACAAAGAAGATACTTGCTCGGAAACAGGTGCTGTATTCAGTGGGTGCAATTCAAGAGTAGATTTTTCAACCTCAGAAAGTGGTTGCCAAGCGTTATTTTGGAAAATCTCAACACCTTTAAAATTGACTTTATAATCCATTTTAGAGCTACCTGGGACCCAATAACCTAAATAAAGATAAGGGACTCCTAGCTCTAAAGCTAATGCTATATGATCCAAAATCATGAAGGTACCCAAAGATTTTTTGGATTTATCTGGATCAAAAAAAGAGTAGACCATACTGAGGCCATCACTAAGAAAATCTGTTAAACACACACTCTCTAATAAATTTTTATTATGATATTCTACTATGCGTGTTTCTATGGTCGACTCCTCAATCATCGCTGCAAATTCAAATACATCCATATCCGCCATACCACCTTTGGCATGGCGTTTTTGCAGGTACTTTTGAAAAAGATCGTATTGCTCCTCCGTTGCCCAAGGGCTGCTCGATCTACGGGTTGAACCTTTGTTTCGCCGAATTATTTTTTTCTGACTTTTAGAAGGAGTAAATTTTTTAACATTAATGCGCGCAGATAAACAAGCTGAGCATTCGTTGCATGAAGGTCTATACAGTATATTCTGGGATCGACGAAAGCCTTGTTGTGACAGTGAATCATTTAGCAACTGTGCATCATCGCCTTGTATAGATGTAAATAGTTTTCGCTCAATTCTATCAGGCAGATAGGGACATACCTGAGGTGCGGTTACGTAAAACTGAGGTGCTAGTGGTAAAGTGTGACGCATGCCAGCATTCTAGACATTTTTTTTGCTGTAGCAATAAAGTTTAGGATTTAAACGACAATATTCTGTTTTATCTATATAAATTTATCCAAGACCTCATATCTGGCTATTTTAAGCTTTAAAAATAGTTAAAATACGGTCTTTGACGGATTGGCTAAATTTCTTCATACTACGGCCACACTGAGGTGAAAGATCAATTTAATGACATTTGAGTTGAAGCCTAAACGAGTTCCCAAGGTTTTTGATCAACGAATAGCCCAAGAGATTTGTAACTTATTTCCCGAGAGCTCAGAAAAATTGAGAACTTTTTTTGCTTCGGTGGCATCTTGCAGTCCATACTTATATTCTCAGATACTAAAAGAGAAAACTTGGTTGGTGAATACTGTACGTAATAAAGATTTTCACATTTTATCTCTGTTGGAGTCCTTAAAATCAGAGACTTATGACTCGCTATATTTAAAACTAAGGATAGCCAAAAGAAGAGCAGCCCTCTGGATTGCCCTGAACGATTTAGCTGATACTTGGCCTCTTGAGGTAGTTACAAAAAATCTGTCAGAATTTGCAGATAAAGCCATAAATTTATCCTGGCGTGCGAGCTTTTTAAAGGAATTGAAAAAAGGCAAATTCCCCAAACAATACGATGGAGATCCAAATAAAGTAGGTTTTTTTATATTAGCCATGGGCAAGCTAGGTGCGTTTGAGCTTAATTATTCGTCAGACATTGATTTAATTTGTTTTTTTGATGAGGAAGTATTTCACCCTGAGGATTTTCAGAATGTGAGGCGCATTTTTATAAATGCAACGAAAAATATGTATCGGATTTTGAATGAAAATGGGAAAGATGGTTATGTTTTTAGAACAGATTTACGCTTGCGACCTGATCCATCAGTCACTCCGGTCTGTATGGGTGTTGATGCTGCAGAAAGATACTACGCTAGCCTCGGCAGAACTTGGGAGAGGGCGGCTTTTATAAAAGCTAGAGTCTGTGCTGGTGACCATTCAGCTGGGATTAAATTTTTAAAAAATATGGAGCCATTTGTTTGGCGCAAATATCTTGATTACGCTGCAATTTCCGATGCGCATGACATCCGACTGAGAATCCGAGATCATTTCAAAACCAAAATTGGAGATATAACTTTACCTCAGCATAATATGAAACTTGGGCGAGGAGGAATTAGAGATATAGAATTTTTTACGCAAACCCATCAAATTATTTTTGGTGGCAGAGATAAAGGTCTGCGATCGAAAGCAACTATCACTTCCCTTCGGGCAATCGCTGATAAAAAATGGTTACCAAAAGCTTTAATAAAAGATTTGATTGAAAATTATCGGTTTCATCGAACAATTGAGCATCGCTTGCAAATGATAAATGATGCACAGACCCATGAACTTCCTAACTCTGACCAAGGGTTCGTCCGCCTTGCATCTTTAATGGGAACAGAAAAAGACGATTTGCAGAAAGAGTTAGTTGAAAGATTAAGTAAAACTAATAGTGCAATTGAAGGTTTTTTTGAGCCACAAAATACTGGTCAGAATATTCAAAGATCAAGCTTTTCAAAAGAACTTGAGGATCTAATGAAAAATTGGGCAAGTTTTCCAGCTTTGCGTACAGCGAGAGCGATGTCTATATTTGAACGAGTAAAGCCTTTGATATTAGAAAAGATAAATTCAACTTCTAGACCTCAAGAAACTTTAAAGGCATTTGGTAATTTTCTTTCAAAGCTACCTGCGGGTATTCAAATATTCTCGCTATTTGAAAATAATAAGCAGATTTTAGATTTGCTTATTGATATTTTGGGTACTTCCGGAGCTCTGTCAGAATATTTGGTCAAAAATACTGATGTTCTGGATTCTGTGATTGCACCGGAATTTTGGGAAATTTGGCCGAGTAGAAAATTCCTCTCAAGTGAATTGGAGATAATACTTAAAAGTGAAATGGATTATGAAGCCAAGTTGGATTTAACGCGTCGATGGTGCAAAGAATGGCAATTTAAGATTGGTGTACATTACTTGAGATCTCAGATAAGTGCGAAAAAAGCAGGGGCTCAATACGCGGAATTAGCTGAAATTACTTTAAGCATTATTTGGAAGGAAGTTCTTTTTGAATTTGCTAAAAAATTTGGTCCTGAGCCAGGAAATGGAGCAGCTGTGATAAGTATGGGCAGTTTAGGCTCTGGTATATTACATGCAAATTCAGACCTCGATTTAATAATAATTTATGATGCGGACGGTAATGATCAATCTGAAGGAGACAGGTCGCTTTCGGCTCGCCAATACTATTCTCGCCTAACAAAAGCTTTTATTACGGCAATATCAGCACCAATGACGGAAGGGCGGTTGTATGAAATTGACATGCGACTTAGGCCTTCAGGTTTCCAAGGTCCAGTAGCAACTTCATGGAGTTCTTATCAGAATTATCAAAAAAATGAAGCTTGGGTTTGGGAGCATCTAGCATTGACAAGAGCTCGTGCGGTGGCGGGAAAAGTATTATTGTTAAACGAATTTGAAAATTTCAGAAATTCTGTATTAAAATCTTATCATCGAGAAAATATTTTTAAGGAACTAATCAATATGAGAGCCAGAATATCTCAAGCAAAGTCTTTAAATCCTTGGGATGCTAAGATTGGGCCAGGACGCTTACAAGACATAGATTTACTTTCTCAGGCTGGATGTTTGGTCAACCGATCTGTTTCTCGCTCCACGGCTGCTGGCCTGGAGGCTCTTTTTTCAGGTAAATTCATAACTCAGCAAGAATTTTTTGAGATAAAAGCGGCTGCAACTCAGTTATGGTCATGGCAAATTGGTCTAAATATTTTGTTTAAAGGACAAGTTGAGCTTGAAAATTGGGATGTTTTAGATAACGGGGCCAAGGTTGAGATTTTTGAAAAACAAACCCTTTCTGAAGTTAAAGAAAGGTTGCATCATCTTTCTAATAAAATAAACAAAGTCATTGATAAAATTTTGTCTCATGAGAAGGGTTAACTAACTTATGAAAGGTGATCTAGACGATCCAAAAGCTTTGATCCAGGAAGCTTACAAAATAGAAAACATTACGCGGTCTGAATGTCGAAGCATATTTTTGGATTGGGCTCTAAGTTTGCCAATAGAGCAGGACGCGAACATAAGTATTCAAAATTTGCTTGAAAGATATCAATCTGAATTTTCCGATCATCCAATGACGGAAACGCTGGAGGAGGGACTTCTGACAATGGTTAAGCCCAAAAGGCGTGGAGGATGGAAATCAAGGCATCGATCTGAGTCTGACTGACTTTAAAAAGCTATTTTTGATGCTGTCCTTGCTAAATCGGTGATACTTTTCCAGTCTTTGTTTTCGATTAGGTGTTGAGGTGCAACCCAACTTCCTCCTACACATAGAATATTTTCCAAATCTAGATAGCCTTTGGCATTATTAATAGTAATACCACCTGTTGGACAAAACTTTACATTTGGAAGTGGCCCTCCAATTGCTTTTAAGGCGGCTTGCCCTCCAATCGCTTCAGCAGGAAAAAATTTTTGCACAGAATATCCCAGATCAAATAAACGCATTATCTCGGTTGATGTTGCAGCACCTGGTAAAATTGGGAGATTTTGCTGTGCACAGGCCTCCAATATATCGTCTGTAGATCCTGGAGAAACAGCAAAATTGGCGCCAGCATTGATAGCGTCTTTTACATCAATAGATTTTGTAATAGTGCCGGCACCTACTACTCCTCCCGGTACTTTTGCCATTTCTGATATAACTTTTAATGCAGATTGTGTTCGTAGTGTGACCTCTAAAACGGGTAAGCCTCCAGATATAAGGGCTTCTGCCAAAGGTTTTGCTATATCAGAGTCGTGAACAACCAAAACAGGGATCACCGGAGCTAATCGGCATATTTTTTCGGTTTCTTTACTAGCTTGATAAGGGTCCATTTTTTTTTACAAAACTGAATTTGCACCTTCTGAAGTTGGGCCAACATGTTCTCTAAAAATATTAAATAATTCTCGACCTAATCCATATTGATTATCAGAAAGGTCGATAGAAACCGATGATCTACTTTCAAAGTTCTCAGTTTGAACTTCAAGTATTCCATTGTCAGCATCTAGCAAAACAATATCACCATCTCGAAGCTTTGAAATAGGCCCACCATTAGACGCTTCGGGTGTAACATGTATGGCGGATGGTACTTTTCCTGATGCCCCGGACATTCTACCATCGGTAACCAATGCAACCTTTAAGCCTCGGTCCTGTAAGGCGGATAGTACTGGAGTTAAACTGTGTAACTCGGGCATGCCATTTGCACGCGGTCCCTGAAAACGAACCACAAATATGGTATCTTCTTTGAATTCATTGTTTTTAAACGCTGTCTTGATTGCTTCTTGATCGTGAAAAATTCGGACCGGAGCTTTAATTACCCTGAGATCTGGTTCAACAGCCGACACCTTTGTTATAGCACTACCTAAATTACCATTAACTTGCTTCAACCCCCCAGTTCTTTGAAATGGATCCCTCAATGGGCGAAGAATTTTTTGGTTAGCAGAAGTCACTGCACCTGGTGTAAATTTTATCTCATTGTCTATTAGCCGAGCCTCATTTCGGTACTGGTTCATTCCATGCCCACTTACATTTTTCACGTCATCGTGAAGTAAGCCTTCATTTAACAACTCATTGATCATAAACGAAAGCCCACCAGCGGCGTGAAAATGATTTACGTCAGCTAAGCCATTTGGATAAATTTTAGCCATGAGGGGTATTAGTTTTGCTATATCTTCAAAATCTTCCATAGCCAAATTTATGCCTGCTGCCTTAGCCATTGCGGGAATGTGAAGTACCAAATTTGTTGAGCCTCCTGTTGCCATTAAACCAACTATCCCATTTACAAATGCTTTTTCATTTAAGATTTCATAGGATGGACAGAACTCACTACTAGAAAATGAAATATCTAGTGCTCTTTGAGTTCCATACTTAGTGAGAGCATCACGAAGCGGTGTCCCTGGGTTGACAAAAGATGAGCCGGGAAGTTGTAGCCCCATAAATTCCATAAGCATTTGATTTGAATTGGCTGTTCCGTAAAATGTACACGTCCCAGGGCCATGATAGCTTTTCATTTCTGCACTCATTAATTCGGCGCGATCAATCTCACCAGTTGCGAACTTTTGACGGATAAGAGACTTTTCATCATTGGGAAGGCCAGAGGCCATCGGCCCAGCGGGCAAAAAAATTGCAGGTAGAAAACCAAAGGTAGCAGCTGCCATGACCAATCCGGGAACGATTTTATCACAAACACCTAAATAAATTGTACTATCAAAAGTGTTGTGGCTTAAAGCTATACCTGCAGACATGGCGATAACGTCACGCGAAAACAAGGATAACTCCATACCTGCTTCACCTTGCGTTATACCATCGCACATTGCAGGAACGCCTCCAGCAACCTGTGCTGTGGCGCCGTGATTTCTTGCCTCCTGTTTTATCAAATCAGGAAAATTATAAAAAGGTTGATGAGCTGATAACATATCGTTGTAGGCTGATACTATACCAATGTTTGGCACTCTTTTATTAGCTAATGTTTCTTTGTCTGCTCCCATGGCAGCGTAAGCATGTGCCTGATTTCCGCAAGAAAGATGTGCGCGTCTAGGACCTCTTTCTACTGCGGACTTCATTCTACCAACATATTTTTCCCGACTATCTTTTGAACGCTCTGTAATTCTATCGGTTACTTTTAAAAGTGTTTTATTTAATGGCATAATTTTTGAGATCCAAAATATTTTTTATTAAGTTATTTGGAATTACTCTCCCCAAAAGAAGTTCAAAATGTTAGCGCTAACTTAATTCTTTGTATAGGATTAAAAAAATTTGTGCAAGTTAGACTTTTACATATGGGAAGTCTTTTATCTTGCTTTAATTTGTGTAAAAATAATTTATGTCGGGAGAAGATAAGCACTCAATAATTCGTTTAAAACCAAAGGTTTCACCAGATAAAATTCTAGCTGGATTTCCTTGGGTATATGACAACGAGTTAGTTCTAGATCGAAGGACAAAACAACTTACATCTGGCAAAATTGTAGAATTGCAAGATAGTGCCAGGAATTTTTTGGCAACAGCAGTGGTCAATCCAAAATCAAAAATTTTTGCAAGAGTGATTACAAAAACCGCCAATAAAATTGGAGGTTCAGAACTTGTTTTTAAACGTATAAGTGCGGCCAAAGCCTTGAGGGAAGGTATTTTCACGGATCCTTACTACAGGCTCATAAATTCAGAAGCAGATCAAATGCCTGGAACCATAATAGACCGGTTTGGTGATTTTTTTGTTATCCAACCGAATTCTGTCTGGGCTGAAAATAATTTAGATAATATTACTGACGCGCTGTTAGAACTTTTTAATCCAGAAGGAATTATTAAAAACGCAAATAGTCGCGCAAGAACTTTAGAGGGTTTAGATGATTGCTCACTTTTAATTCATGGATCTGTCCCAACCACTCCTTTGCAGGTGCCGATGAATGGCGCCATTTACATGGCAGATCTTAACTATGGTCAAAAAACCGGCCTTTTTTATGATCAAAGGCTGAACCAAGCATTTTTATCTAGTATCTCCAAAAACAAAACTGTTTTAGATGTGTTCTCTCATGTGGGTGGCTTTGCACTGGCAGCTCTGGTTGGTGGAGCTGTTGAGGCAACGGCTGTCGATGCATCTCAGGCAGCTTTGGAATTGGCAGAACAGGGGGCTGAAGTTAGTGGCTTCAAGTCTGCGCTTTCGATAATAAAAGACGACGGATTTAATGCATTAAAGTGTCTAAGAAATGAAGGAAAAAAGTTTGACATCGTTATTTGTGATCCGCCTGCGTTCGCTCCCTCAAGACAAGCATTAAGCTCAGGTCTTCGCGCTTATGAGCGACTTGCTAGAATTTCTGCTGGTTTAGTCGAGGAGGGAGGTATTTTGGTGCTTTGTTCGTGCTCCCATGCAGCTTCACTATCTAAATTTCGAGGGTCCTGTATTAGAGGTATCAATTCCGCGGGAAGAAAATCTTCTATCATTTTTACTGGATTTGCAGGTCCAGACCACCCGGTGCATCCGATGTTATCTGAAAACGGATACCTGAAATCTCTTTTCTTTTCGTTATGAATTATTTGATCGACACCTGTGTTTTATTTCCTACAGTGATGCGAACAATCTTGTTGGATGCTATTAAATCAAAACATGACAGCGCTTTTTGGTCAGAAAAAATATTGAGCGAATGGTCCGCTTCGGCAAAAAAAGTTGGTGAGCTGGGACAGTTACAAGCAGACGCAGAAATATCCATTTTGAGAGCTAATTGGCCAAATAGTATAATTAGTTTTAGTGTAGAGCTTGAAGATAGTTTGTACTTACCAGACTTAAATGACCGACATGTTTTAGCGGCTGCTATTGCCGGAAAATGCGACGCAATCATAACGCTTAATAAAAAAGATTTTCCCAGGAAAATTTTAGATCATTATGGGTTAATACGAGTAGATCCTGATCATATAATATTAGAATATTTAAAAGATGATGCCCCTATCATTATTGAAATCGCTCAGGATTTATTAAGCGAAGCCAATAGAAAATTTAACCAAGAGTGGACAATCCGCCAATTACTTAGGAAAGCACGACTGCCAAGAACAGCAAAAGCTGTTTCTATTCTAATTGATGGTTAATCTTCTATTTCGGCTTTAAGATTGAATGCCCTGCATATACGGCGGTATCCCCTAATTCCTCTTCAATGCGGATAAGTTGGTTATACTTGGCTAGTCTGTCAGATCGTGCCAAAGAACCAGTTTTAATCTGACCACAATTAGTTGCGACTGCAAGATCAGCTATCGTCGCGTCTTCGGTCTCGCCAGATCTATGGCTCATTACATTAGTAAAGTTTGCTCGGTGTGCCATTTCAACTGCACTCAAGGTTTCCGATAAAGTTCCAATTTGGTTAACCTTCACAAGCATGGAGTTAGCCGCTTTTTTATCAATGCCCATTTTTAATCTTAAAGGATTTGTCACAAAAAGATCATCTCCAACCAGTTGAACTTTATCACCAAGTGTTTCGGTTAGAGCTACCCATCCTTCCCAATCATCTTCAGCCATGCCATCTTCAATAGAAATTATTGGATAATCTTTAACTAAGCCTTCGAGATAGGCTATATTTTCAGAGCTGCTGAATTCTCGTCCCTCACCCTTAAAGACATATTTATTTTTATGATAATACTCTGTTGAAGCACAATCCAAGGCCAAAAAGATATCATTTCCGGCAGAATACCCAGCTTTTTCTACGGATTTTAAAATAAAATCAATAGCCTCTCTTGTTGACTTAATGTTTGGAGCAAAACCACCCTCGTCGCCAATTCCAGTTGATAAGCTTGCGTCTTTTAATTCGTTTTTTAGAGTATGAAAAATTTCTGACCCTATTCGGACAGCATCTTTTATATTTTCCGCTGCCACGGGCATAATCATAAACTCTTGAATATCAATAGGATTATCAGCGTGTTCGCCGCCATTAATAATATTCATCATTGGAACAGGAAGAGTTTTTGCGGTGGGCCCACCGACATATCGATATAGAGATAAATTGCAAAAATCAGCAGCTGCTTTCGCGCAGGCAAGTGAAACACCCAGAATTGCATTGGCTCCTAAACGCGACTTATTTGGTGTCCCATCTATTTCAATCATTGAAGCGTCAATTGATGCCTGTTCACTGACATCATACCCGACCAATGCATCAGCTAATTCACCATTAACTGCAGCTACTGCGTTAAGTACACCTTTTCCATTGTATCTTTTTTTATCAGCATCTCTCTTTTCTACTGCCTCGTGAGCACCCGTTGATGCGCCCGAGGGAACGGATGCTCGGCCTAGTGTCCCGTCCTCCAAAGTTACATCGACTTCAACTGTGGGATTTCCCCGACTATCTAAAATTTCCCGCGCATGAATATCGATTATTGTACTCATTTAATAAGCCTCTCTTTACTATGAGCTCCGAGTAACAAAAATTAAATTTAATGTATATAATTATTGTTAGCGATAACACTGAACCTTTTATATCTTTTGATTTACACTTTTTTGTATTTTAACTAATCTCCTCTCTCGCCCAAAGGTATAGATACCAGAACTCACTACTAACAAACCCCCTAATAAAATTGGCAACGTAAGTTTTTCTCCTAAGATTAAACTTGCAAGGCCTAAAGAGAATAGAAGCCTTGAGTAGCGAAATGGCGCAATAACCGACACATCGCCTTTACGGGTAGCTAAAACAAGCAAGAAATAGCCAGTAAGGCCTATAATTGCAGCGCATATTAATATAATTGCTTCATATGTAGTGGGCATTATGGGAGGTCCAAAAAAAGGATAAGCAATAAACCCAGCACTTCCCATTGCTAAGCATGCATAAAAAGTAACAGTTAAAGTCGGAATTTCAGTTGCCATATCTCTAGTGACTACGTCTCTTAGGGCTAAGCATAAAACTGCTGCCAAACCTAAAAGTGATGCCAATTGGAAGCTCCCATAGCCGGGCTGGAGTATAATTATAACGCCCAAAAATCCAATAAAAATTGCTGACCATCTGCGCCACCCAACCTTTTCGCCCAACAAAGTGGCCGCTCCTAAAGTTACAAATAATGGCGTTGCTTGCAAAATAGAAGCTAGTAACGACATTGGTATCAAAACCATTGCAGAGGTAAAAGAAAGAGCTCCGAACAAGTCTGCAATCGTTCGTGATATTACATGCTTATTAAGTAGTATTTTATCAGCCAGGTTCACATTCAAAACAATGGCGAGCACTAGTGTGATTAATGCACCGCCAAAGCCTATTGAAAAGAGAATTTGAGTGGCAGGTAGCCTGGCCGATAGTAATTTTATAAATGTGTCCTCAACAGCAAAACATGCCATTGACATCATCATAAATAAAATACCGCGGAGATTTACCATTTGAACCCAAATAATAATCCAAACCTGTCGCTCAGAAGGGTTTGGTTGTCAAGTTATGACTTTTTTAATGGAACGCCATAGAGCTCGAGTTTATGACCCATGAGTTTATACCCAAGCTTTTGAGCAATTTTTTCTTGTAATTTTTCAATGTCAGAGTCCATGAACTCTATAACTCTCCCAGAATTAATATCAATCAGATGGTCATGGTGTTCACGTTCGGCGTCTTCATAGCGCGCTCGGCCATCGCCAAACTCTAACTTATCTAAAATGCCTGCTTCATCAAAAAGCTTAACGGTCCTGTATACAGTTGCTATAGAAATGGTGAGATCGATTTTTGATGCTCGTTTATACAATTCCTCTACGTCAGGATGATCAGCAGCGTCTTCTAACACCTGAGCGATGATTTTACGCTGGCTCGTCATACGCAAGCCTTTTTGCTCGCACCTTTGCAGAATTGTGTCTGTCATTTTGAATATATTTTTTAATAAACGCTTAATGTTATGGTCATGTTTAGCCGAAATGCAAGAACTAGGTACCACAGAATGTTTTTAAAACTTCTTCTTCTTCCGTCGGGATAGCTTCTAAATCTGAGTACTCTAGGGTTTTCTCATAAGGTGATTTTAAGGCCTTGTTTAATCGATGAAAAAGATCAAAATCAGAATTTAGCGCTGCTGTTATTGCAAGTTCTATTTGATGATTTCGTGGTATTAAATTTGGATTTGCCTTAGCCATAATTGAAATTGGGTCAGGTTCGCGTGATATTCGATTTTTCCAAGTCTTAAACCAATCAGGGTCAACAGATTTGAAGTATTCGGGCTCCTCCGTAAGCTTTCTAAAGCTTATCGTGAA
>CACDPP010000009.1 GCA_902554705.1 Paracoccaceae bacterium | reverse complement strand
AAGAACATTGAGCGCTTCCATACCATATGGCCCACCACCTATTTCCTCTGCACGTGAGACTAATAAACGAAAAAGACTTTCGCCAAATCTGGCCGGCACTGCAATCTCATAGCCATGCTCTCCACTAAAAGAGATCCTAAATAGGCGACCTGCTTCTCCCAAAATACCAACAGACGCACAAGACATGAAGGGAAAAGTTTCTGAAGAGATCGGCTTATCCAATACAGCATTAATCAATTCTTGTGATTTTGGTCCAGCTATTGAGAATTGGGCCCATTGCTCAGTAACTGAAATAAAACTTAAATCCCATTCGGGATGCAGACACTGGTGAACAAAGTCTAAATGACGCATTACCTGCCCCGCTGCAGCGGTAGTAGTGGTCATCACATAGTGGTTCTCAGCCAAACGTGCCGTTGTTCCATCATCCATCACGTGTCCATCTTCGCGAAGCATCAAACCATATCGAACCTTTCCAACTTTGAGCGTGCTAAACATATTTGTGTAAACAAAGTCTAACAGCCTATGCGCATCGGGGCCCTGAATATCTATTTTACCAAGCGTTGAAACATCACAGACGCCTACATTAGTACGAACCATTTCGATTTCTCGGTCACATGACTGACGCCAATTAGTTTCACCCACTTGTGGAAAATAACTTGGCCGATACCAAAGACCTGCCTCAATCATAGGAGACCCACGGTCAACTGATGCCGCGTGGGAAGTAGTAAAACGCTGAGGAGCAAACCCTGAGCCTTGCGCATTTTTACCCATGGAAGCAATTGAAACTGGAACAAAAGGAGGGCGAAAAGTAGTTGTTCCTGTTTCAGGAATTCCTCTACCTGTTGCGTCTGCCAATATTGCCAATGCAGCCACGTTTGAGTTTTTACCTTGGTCAATAGCCATACCTTGTGTCGTATAGCGTTTCATATGCTCAACTGATTTAAAGTTTTCCTGAACAGATTGACGAACATCTTTGACAGTAACGTCATTTTGATAATCAAGCCATGCTCGTCCTTTTCCTTCCACAGCCCACTTTGGAGAAATTTCAAATTTTGTTGCCACTACCTTTGGTATTTTCCTTGTTTTTGATGATTTTCCAAAAGTTTTAAGTAAAGAATTAATCTCTTTTTGCGCCGACTCAAAGCACTTCCCAGTATCCATGTGACCGTTGGCTGACCCCACAACCGCCATATTTGGAATTGCGCCAATTTCTGGAACAAAACTTAAAATTTCATCATTCCAAGTTGGCCGACCATTCATATGGCAAGTTAAGTGCACTGTCGGGTTCCAGCCTCCAGAAACAGCCAAACAATCAGCTTCTATTTTTGTTTCCACATTATTCTTTTTAATGTTTATTGATTTAAGACCTTGGCGCCCAAATGTATTTGAAACCTCAGCTCCTTTATAAAACGGGACATCCAAAGCCGTTTCACTATTTTCACGAGTGTCAATTATAGCAGCAACATTTACTCCGCTTTCCAGCAAATCAATCGCCGTTTTGTGAGCAGCATTATTATTACAGAAAATTGCGACAGATTTACCTGCAGAAACCCCATAGCGGTTGAGATAGGTGCGTACTGCGCTGGCAGTCATAATTCCGGGCCGATCATTATTTGGGAAAGCAATTGTTCTTTCAATTGCTCCGGCTGCTAATATACTATTCTTGGCGACAATTCGCCAAAAGCATTCAAGTGGCAGGTCCCCTCCTCTTTTGGATAAGTGATGTCCCACACGCTCAACAGCCGCAAAAGTTCCCTGGTCATAAACACCTGTAATAGTAGTTCGTGAAAACAAGCGCACGTTATCCAATAACTTAAGGCTCTCTATGGTTTTAGCAGCCCATGTACTACCAGGCATACCATCGACCTGCTCTGTTTCACTATTTAGGCGTCCACCAAAAATAGGTTCTTGTTCTGCGATTATCACATCGAGGTCGGCCTCAGCAGCCAGCTTTGCTGCCAATAATCCCGAAGGCCCTCCACCAATGACTAACAAGTCACAAAATGCATAAGCTTTTTCGTAAGTATCTGAATTATGTAGTCCACTTAAAGAGCCCAGGCCTGCTGCTCGCCTGATAAATGGTTCATAGATTTTTTCCCAAAAACTTTTGGGCCACATAAAGGTTTTGTAATAAAATCCAGCGCCCAAAAAATGAGAAAACAGATCATTGATAGAAAGAATATCATAATTCAAATTTGGCCAATTATTTTGGCTTTTTGTGACCAAATCTTCAAAAATTTCTTGAGTTGTCGCTCTAACATTTGGATCTTGAAATGAACCTTCACCTACTGTGATAAGAGCATTTGGCTCTTCACTCCCAGCAGTTAGTACGCCCCTCGGCCTATGATATTTAAACGACCGACCAAATAGCTTTTTACCTGAAGCTAAAAGCGCTGAAGCGACGCTGTCACCTTCATAACCAGTGTAATTAACTCCATCAAACTTAAAATTCACCGTATTCTGACGGTTTATAAGGCCTTTACCCGAAACTCTCACGATCCATCACCCTTCAACTTGGTCACCAATTCAGCATGCTGTACTTCGTGATTTGTAGTGTTTCGCGTTACCACCAACCATGAATTACACCCGTTTTCATGGTACCATAAATCTTTTGTTACTCCGGCTGGATTATCACGATTATGCAGGTAATCATTCCATATGTCTTCTGAAGCCTCGGGAGACGGTCTATTTATTATCTGCGCATCGCCTACGTAATAAAATTCTCGACGATCTCTATCTCCGCATGTGGGACAAGGGATTCTCATAAAATTCCTTCCTTAGTGAAGATTATGTTGAGAGCCGGTACCCTCTTCATCAATCAAACCATAACCAGTTTTAAATCTATCCAAGCGAAAACCACTTGCAAATTCGTGATGTTTATCGGTCGCAAGTAAATGGGCGAAGCAATAGCCAGAAGCAGGTACGGCTTTAAACCCACCATAACACCATCCACAGTCTATATATAAACCTTCTATATCTGTCTTATCGATTATCGGAGAACCATCTGGCGTCATATCCATAATCCCCCCCCAAGAACGCAAAACGCGGGCTTTTCCTATCATTGGCATCAATGTCATACCCGCTTCCATAACATGTTCTTTCATCGGCAAGTTGCCTCGCTGAGCGTAAGAGGCATAAAAATCTAAATCGCCGCCAAAAACCAACCCACCTTTGTCTGACTGACTTATGTAAAAGTGCCCCATGCCAAAACTGATCACATGATCAATGCAAGGCTTCAGACCCTCAGTAACAAAAGCCTGCAAAACATGGCTCTCGATCGGTAAACGCATGCCGGCCATGGCCGCTAACTGCCCGGAACGACCCGCTACTACAATGCCAACTTTTTTAGCACTGATTTGACCGCGAGTTGTTTGGACGCCTGTGACACGGCCTTGAGAAATATCTATTCCTGTAACTTCACAGTTTTGAATAAGATCAACACCTCTAGTATCTGCGCCACGCGCGTAGCCCCAGGCAACAGCATCGTGCCTAGCAGATCCACCTCTAGGGTGATACAAACCGCCGTAAATGGGAAACCGAACCTGTTCAAAGTCTAGATAAGGGAGTAAATCACGAACACCTTCCATATCTAATAAGATAGCATCATCACCCTGATTTATCATTGCGTTGCCACGCCTTGCAAAAGCATCTCTCTGCCCATCCGAATGAAACAAATTTATCAATCCTCTTTGAGAATGCATAACATTATAATTTAAATCATGTTCCAGGCCTTCCCAAAGTTTAAGAGAGTGAGAATAAAACTCCGAATTGCCTGGCAAAAAGTAATTTGCTCTAACAATGGTCGTATTCCGTCCCACGTTACCTCCTCCGAGGTAACCTTTTTCTAGAACAGCTATATTCTTTAAACCGTGATTTTTTGCCAGATAATATGCAGTAGACAGACCATGCCCACCGCCGCCAATTATTAGAATATCATACTCCTGTTTAGGCTGTGGATCCCGCCAATGATTAGTCCAACCTTTATTTCCAGTTAAACCCTCTTTCAATATTTTTAATCCAGAAAATCGCATATTTAACCTCGGTGACGCAGATCATCAGTTGATCAATTTTTATAAATAAAATCAAGTCTGACAAACGACAAAAATACAGATCTTTTCGACTAGTTTTTGTTATTCGTTCAACTTAAATATAATCCTTGCTGATGAATAAAAAGACAAAAACCAAATGGGTTTTTACTTTGGCAAATATCTGCTACTACAAGTAAAATGAGTACTAACCCTTCATTAAAAAGGCCTGACCAAGCGAGAGCATCTTTAAAAAGTGAGAGAAGCTCTGAACAACCAAACATCGGGATGGTTTCATTAGGATGCCCTAAAGCACTTGTTGATAGTGAAAGGATCCTTACCAGGCTCCGCGCGGAAGGGTATGGCATCTCACCTTATTACACGGGAGCCGACGCTGTCATAGTAAACACTTGTGGGTTTTTAGACAGTGCAAAAGCTGAAAGTTTAGATGCAATTGGTGAAGCAATTAATGAGAATGGACGAGTTATCGTTACGGGGTGTTTGGGAGCCGAACCAGAATTTATAACTGGAATCCATCCTCGTGTTCTAGCTGTAACTGGGCCGCATCAATATGAAAATGTTTTGGATGCAGTTCATCAGATAGTACCGCCGAAACCTGATCCCTTTATAGATTTACTTCCTGAAACTGGAGTTAAATTAACTCCTCGCCACTTTAGCTATTTAAAGATTTCAGAAGGCTGCAATCATAAATGCAAGTTTTGCATAATCCCAGACATGAGAGGCAAGTTAAAGTCAAGACCAGCACACGCAATAATTCACGAAGCCACAAAACTAGTTGATAACGGAGTGAAAGAGCTTCTCGTAATATCGCAAGACACAAGTGCTTTTGGGTTGGATTTAAAATATTCACTCGAGAAAGGTCATAGGTCTCATATTAAAGACTTGGCTAATGACTTGGGAAAACTTGGAGCTTGGGTGCGTCTACATTATGTTTATCCATACCCGCATGTTCGTGAACTCATCCCACTGATGGCAGATGGCTTAATACTGCCTTACCTGGATATTCCTTTCCAACATGCCCATCCAGCAGTTTTAAAGCGAATGGCAAGACCTGCTGCTTCGGTAAGCACTTTAGAAGAAATAAAAAAATGGCGCTCGATCTGCCCAGAAATCACCCTTAGATCAACATTTATAGTAGGTTATCCAGGCGAAACTGAGGATGAATTTAATACGCTTATCGATTGGCTGGATGAAGCTCAAATAGATCGCGTAGGATGTTTTAAGTATGAAAATGTTGAAGGGGCTAGGTCTAATGCCTTGGCCCATCAAATATCTGAGGAAGTTAAACAACATCGGTGGGAAGTTTTTATGGAAAAGGCATTGGAAATATCTGCTAAAAAGCTTGCCAAAAAAATTGGTAAAGAGATTGACGTCATTGTTGATGAAATCGATGAGGAAGGCGCAATCTGCAGAACAAAAGCTGATGCGCCAGAAATTGATGGTAACCTTTTTATTGAGGACAATTTTGAAAAAATTCACGTGGGTGACATTGTCAAAGTCAATGTGACAGCATCAGGTGATTATGACCTTTGGGGGACTATTTCAGATGATCAAAAAACTTAGCAGTTTGAAAATCTAACCCCAAAACTTGCTATATGACTCTCTAAATCTACTTACTCATCATGGGTATCAGAGTTTTATTTAATGAAGATTGTCCAATTTGCAACGCGGAAATCTGCCACTATAGAAAGTATGCGGAGAAAAAAGGTATTAAACTTTATTTTGATAAATTAGGAGAGACCGATTTATCACTTTATGGCGTCAGCAAAGATCAAGGTGCAAAACGCCTACATGTAATATCAGATGGACAAGTTATCCATGGCTTGCCAGCTTTCCAGAAGCTTTGGAAAGAAATGCCAAGATATAAAATTTTGGCGATTTTGACCAATTTTCCTATAGTCAGGGAAATAGCGGCACTTATTTATGACAAAATACTTGCACCACTACTTTATAAGTCCCATTTAAAGCGTTTACAAAAAAATTCTGAACAAAGCTAAAATTGTAAAGCGCAAAACTTAAAATGTCAGTTTCATTTCTTAATCTCATTGGTTGGATTCAAAAATAACTCCTGGATTTAATATACCCTTTGGATCCATAACTGCTTTAATTGACTTATTAAGCTTTAGTTTAATTGGGTCAGAATACTTTACTAAGTCATTTATCTTTAATCGCCCTATACCATGCTCTGCACTTACAGAACCTCCATGTAGATGAACAAGGTCATGGATGATAGTCTTAATCTCTGGCCTTATATGATTATATTCTTCTCGTTTTTCACCTTTGTTTGGGAAAATATTAAAGTGAAGGTTTCCATCTCCTAAGTGACCAAAACAGTTTATTCTAAAGTTACCAAGTTTTGAAATTTCAACCCTAGCCTCATCTATAAATTTACTTACTGTTGATAATGGCAAAGAAATATCATGACTTGATACCGACCCAATTCGTCGATTTGCTTCTGGAATATTCTCACGAAGTGCCCATAAATCATTTTGCTGACCAACGTTTTCTGCAAGCACGCCATCCACTGCAAGCCCACTATTTAAAATATTTTCAAAATAATCGTTTGCATTTTTCTCCGCACTATTTCGTCCGGTGTGCCCAATATCCAATAGCACCATCCACTCCGGAATGTTGGAGAAGGGAACTTTAACTTCCACTTTTGTTTCATTAAAAAAATCAATGCCCATTTTATTAATCAATTCAAAAGCAGAAATTGTTTCACCAAAATAATCTTTTGTCTCAGAAAGCAATCTAAGAGCATCCTTGGGAGACTTAACTGCAATTAGAGCCACGGTATGCTCCAGTGGTTTTGAAAATAGCTTCATCGTTGCTGCTGTAATAATTCCTAGGGTTCCCTCTGAGCCTATAATTAAATTTTTAAGGTCATAACCAGTATTATCTTTATGGAGCCGTGACAATCCATTCCAAATCGAGCCATCTGCAAAAACTACTTCTAGACCGAGGCATAAATTTCTGGTGCTTCCATATCTCAGCACATTAACACCACCTGCATTTGTTGCTAGATTTCCACCTATTTGGGCTGTTCCCTCAGATGCCAGGGAAAGTGGAAATATTCTTTTCACTTTTTCTGCTTCATCTCTTAAATTTGACAAAATCACACCAGCTTCCACAGTAATTACATTTTCATCTAAATTCAGAGACGTTATCTTATTCATTCGTTCCAAAGATAATAGAATGCCTGAAGGTCCTTTATCTTGTATCTGCCCACCGACTAAGCCTGTACCACCACCGTAAGGAATAATTGGGATATTTTGCGCGTTAGCCAAACTAACTATGGCTGAAACTTCTTTAACATTCTGGGGTAAAACAAGAATTGAACTGATCCCTCGCCACCTAGAGCGTGGTTCTGATAAATAGTTATCAGGAACAGCCAACATTGCCCCAGAAGATAAAACTAATTTCAGCTCATTAATAAATTCTTCCGTTACCGGTTTTAAAGCCACGTTTTTTCCTCAATAATTTTTCACTCAACCCCGGCAGAGGTTTTACCCCTTCGATCATAGCGGAGTGCAGAATATAATACATGCGTTCGCCAGCGCCCATTGATCTGGATATAGGCCTGAGCGACACCTTCATATTTAAAGCCACATTTCTCAAGAACACCCCGAGACGGTTTGTTATCAGCCAAACAAGCGCTCTCAATCCGGCTCAGGTCAAGATCCATAAAGGCATATTGTACAATTGCATTAATTGCCTCTGTCATGTAACCGCGACGAGCGTATTTTTCACCAATCCAGTATCCCAAGGTTCCACTTTGCGTCGGGCCCCGTCGAATATTATCAAGTGTAATAGCTCCATATAATTCATCTGCGGCATTATCAAAAAGAAATAATGGTAAGCCAGTACCTTGATTAATTGCCTTCTTTGACCAATAAACTCTATTCGAAAATGACTTCCGCGTTAGATGGTCCGTATTCCATTTAGGTTCCCAAGGCGTTAAAAACTCTTTGCTCGAATAACGAACTTCTCTCCATTTCTTAAAATCAAAATGCATGGGAGGCCTGAGTATCAACCGGCTTGTCTTAATTTTAATTGTTTGCCTAAATAAAAACATTAAGCCGCTCTAAGTGCATCCAATTCTTCCAGCGACGGTGCCGATGAAATGGGACCGTAAAGAGCCATTGCAAACTTAGCTTGGGTCGTTACATTTTCAGCATAAGCTCTCACTTTTTCTAAGTTTACTGAATCGATCTTATTAATTGTCTCATCTAAACTGGGAACTTTACCCCAAATTTGAATCATTCTCGCCAGCCTTTCAGCTCTGCTCGATGGACTTTCCAAGCCCATTAATAAACCAGCCTTCATTTGCGATCTGGCTCTAGTAACTTCAGCTTCTGAAAGATCCAAAGCTGCTCTTTTGAGCTCACTAACTGTCAAATTTGCCAAATCAGGTATTTGCTCTGCCGACGTACCTGCGTAAATAGTAGTAAAGCCTGTATCAGAAAAGGCTCCCGCTTGTGCAAAAATAGAGTAGCAAAGCCCACGCTTTTCTCTAATCTGCTGAAATAATCTTGAGGACATACCACCACCAAGCGCTATCGAATAAACCTGGGCAGTATAGATGTCACGGCTTCTATAACTTGGGCTTTCAAACGCTAAAGCAAAGTGAGCTTGCTCGAGCTTTTTATCCCTTCTAAATTCTCCACCTGAAAAAGCTGCAGCCATAGATTGATGTGATAATTTTGGTTTTGGTAGATCACCAAATGCTTTTTCAGCAAGCTTGCAAAGCATATCATGATCTATCCCACCAGCAGCAGAAAGAATCATTCTATCAGGACTATAGTGTTCGTTTACAAAGTCAGACAAATCTTCTCTAGAGAACTTTGAAATATTCTCACTAGGCCCAAGAATAGATCGTCCTAAAGACTGCTCAGGATAAGCGGTTTCTTGCAACCAATCAAACACTATATCATCTGGCGTATCTAAAGTTTGACCAATTTCTTGCAATATAACCCCGCGCTCGACGTCGACTTCACGTTTGTCAAACACAGAATTCCTCAAAATGTCAGCCAGTATATTAGCTGCCATTTCAACATCCTCATTTAAAACTCTTACAAAGTATGCTGTTGTTTCTCTTGAAGTGTAGGCATTTATGTACCCTCCTACATTCTCAATCGCTTCTGCTATATCCAAGGCTGACTTTGTTTTTGTTCCCTTGAAAGCCATATGTTCCAGAAAATGGGCAATACCGTTTTGTTCAAGCCGCTCGTGCCGACCTCCAGCAGAAATCCAAATTCCAAGAGAAGCGGATTTAAGACCGGGCATATTTTCCGTGATCACTTGGAACCCGTTACTTAGTGTATGATGATGTACGCTCATATTTATATCCGTTCCTTTACAAAAGCTTGGATGGATTGAAGATTATTTTCAACGTTTGTTATTCTCTCATCAAGATCAAATAGATTAGCCATGCGAGACGGCAACTCAGGAAATACTGATGTTGCATTTTTAACAGCTGTTGGAAATTTAGCTGGATGGGCAGTGGCAAGTGTAACCATAGGAATATCAATTTTACGCTGTTTTCTTGCAGTCAGCACACCTATGGCGGAATGCGGACACAGCAATTCAGAATGCTTTTGGTAATTGTAAGCGATCTCAAAATGAGTTTCATCCTCAGAAGCCCTCCCACTATCAAAATTTTCTCGCAATATTTCTAAAACACTTCCCGAAACAGTGAATTGACCAGTGCTTTTGAGTTGCTCCATCAAATTCGAAACTTCACTACCATCACAATCCGTGGCATAAAAAAGCGCTCGTTCAAAGTTGGAACTCACTTGGATATCCATAGATGGGCTTATGCTTGGTAAAACTCTATCTGTTTTATAAATACCAGAACTTAGGCATCTGTGCAGAATATCGTTTTGGTTAGTAGCTATCACAAGGCGATCAATTGATAGGCCCATTTTTTTTGCAATAAAACCAGCAAAAATATCTCCAAAATTTCCGGTAGGCACGCTAAAACTAATTTTTTTATTTGGAGCTCCCAGCTTAACCGCTGAGGAAAAGTAATAAACGACTTGGGCTAAAACCCGCGCCCAGTTTATTGAATTCACACCAGCTAAATTAACTCCATCTCGAAACTCAAAATCATTGAACATGTCCTTCAAACGGGCTTGGCAGTCATCAAAATGACCATTGATTGCAATTGCATGAACATTATTTTCAGAAGGCGTTGTCATCTGCCTTCTCTGGACATCTGAAACACGCCCATCAGGGTATAAAATAAAAACGTCTACGGCATCTAACCCACGAAAGGCTTCAATTGCAGCACTACCAGTATCTCCACTGGTTGCACCAACAATGGTTACTCTTGATTTTTTACGTTCTAATGCAACTTGAAAAAACTGACCAATTAGTTGCATAGCAAAATCTTTAAAGGCCAGAGTTGGACCATGAAATAATTCTAGAAGGAAATGGTTACTTTCTAATTCAACAAGAGGAGCACGCTCTATATGCCCAAATTCAGTATAGGCTTTGTTTATGATTTTGATTAATTCATCATCAGAAAAACAATCTCCAACAAAGGGTAATATAACTTTAAAAGCTATCTCCTCATAACTTAAATCTGACATCGATGATATATCATCTGGAGAAAAGTTTGGGATTGATTGAGGAACGTACAGACCACCGTCTCTTGCGAGGCCTGTTAACATTGCTTCCTCAAAATTTAAAACTGGAGCTTTCCCACGAGTAGATATGTACTTCATATTTTTCGGCCTCTATTGACGCTCGTTTTATAAATGAAAAATACTCCCATCCCAAGCCAAATAAATGCAAGCGAAAACCAAGTGATTGCATACTGTTTGTGATTATTAGGGATATTTTCTGTATTAATAGGAAGTGGATCAAGATGGGTAATTGATGGACTGAAGCTTTTAGCAACAACTAAAATCGGCTCAGTTCGCATCTCTTTTGATAACTCGTTTACATCACGGGCAAACCAAATATTATTTTTTGTATCTGGGTCCGGTGTAAAAAAATCAACTTCTTGTGGCCAATGTAAATTCCCAATTATGCTTAGATTATCATCTAAGCTAATATCCGCAGCAAATTCATGGCGTATAAATCCCAAATCTACTAAGATTGTGTTACCTGTTTCCAACTGGAATGGTACAATTATTCGGTAACCAGCCCCAATAAATTTTTGGCTGGCCATTACTTTTATAAAACTTCCTTTTATTTTTCCGGAAAGCTGTATCGGCATATATTTGTGAACAGTTTCCTTAACATCAGAAGGTAAAGATTGCGGCAATCCAGAAATTTTACTTTCAATCTCTACTAAAATAGATTGTTTCCACACAAGCCTATCTAACTGCCACTGCCCTAGTAAGAGCAAAATAATTGTCCCGGAACATATAAATAACCAAGTAAATAATTTATGTGGCATAAATTTAAATCCAAAAAAAAGCGCGCGAATTGTTGCGCGCTTTCCTATTAATATTCCTTTAGGTTAGTAAACCAAAATATCTTTACGAAATTTTAGTGAATTGTCGCGCCAACGCTTCCCCAGACATAAATAGCTGCAAACAAGAATAGCCATACTACGTCCACAAAATGCCAGTACCAAGCTGCAGCTTCAAAGCCAAGGTGCTGATCCTTGGTAAAGTGTCCACGCATTGCTCGTAGCATACAAATCGCAAGGAAAATTGTGCCTACTATCACATGAAAACCATGAAAACCTGTGGCCATAAAAAAGTTTGCTCCGTATATGTTTCCTGAAAAACCAAACGCTGCGTGCTGGTATTCATAAGCCTGGAAAATTGTGAACAAAACACCCAATCCAACCGCAATAACTAGACCCTGCACCATAGATTTTCTATCTTCGTCATGAGCAATTGCATGGTGCGCCCAGGTTGCAGCCGCACCGGAACACAACAAAATTAAAGTATTAATTAGTGGTAGATGCCAAGGGTCAAAAACCTCTATGCCAGCGGGGGGAAATTGACCATCCTGCAATGGGCTCATATCACCCATTGGATACATTGCATGCTTAAAAAAACTCCAGAACCACGCGAGAAAGAACATAACTTCCGACATTATAAAAAGAATGAAGCCGTATCTTAAACCAATCAAAACTACTGGCGTATGATCACCAACTTGATTTTCTTTTACTGTGTCTGACCACCAGACATACATTACAAACAATACACCGACAAAACCTGCAATAAACATCCAAGGATTTTCGCTATGAAAGAAAACTACAGCACCAAAAAGCATCACAAAAGCTGCGATCGAACCAATGAAGGGCCATATAGAAGGGTTTAATATATGATAGTCGTGATTTTTTTCATGCGCCATTTGGTTTTCCTTCACTTAGGAGCCGATTAAATTTATTTCTTGTGTTTACACTAACCTTAGCCGGTTCTTGTGTTATTTCTTTTTCATAAAAAGTGTAAGACAGCGTGATTACCTTGGTGTGCTTGGCATCGCCATCCTCAACTATCTCAGGATCAACAAAAAATGTCACAGGCATTTGAACACGCTCACCAGGCATTAAAACCTGCTCTTCAAAACAGAAACAATCTATTTTGCTAAAAAACCCCCCAGCCTCGTAAGGAGTTACGTTGTAACTAGCCGTTCCAGCAACTGGTTTATCAGTAGGATTGTACGCCTCATAAAAAGCCAAACCAGTAGCTCCGATTTGAAGTTCAATTTCCCGTTGAACCGGTTTAAATTCCCAAGGCATATCTCGCTCTAGCGATGCATCAAATCTAATTTTGACTGTTTCGCTCAACACAATTTCAGAACCGCTATCTGCCACCTGAGTAATTCCACCAAATCCAGTGACCCGACAAAACCAATCATAAAATGGAACAGACGCCCAAGCCATAGCTCCCATAAAAACTACCACACCAACCATTTGAGCGGCTGTCTTTTTCTTCGCTCTATCATTCACTGCGCGACACCCCAGCTAAAGCTTCAGCAAACTGACCCTCAGTGACTTTAACTACTGTAAGGCCAAACATAATTCCAGCAAACCCAATGAGCACCAGACCAAGACCTAAATTTCTACCCTTACGCCTCTTGTGTAAATCATGTTCCCTTCCAAAGCTCATGCTAAACTCCTGGCCAGGCTATGTTTGTTTTAGTTTCCACCATGATAGCTCCAAAATGGAAAAACAAATAAAGCAAAGAAAATTTAAAAAACTTTCGTTCTATAAGAGAATTATCATCAACGCTGTCAGTTTCAGATTTAGCCCATAATTTAAATGCTGAAACTACAAGCTGTAGGTTGAGAACTATTGCAACTAACAAATAAACTGGCCCACTCAAAGAGGATAAACCAATGGATAAAGCCACGAAAGCTAGGATTAATGAATATACGAAAATATGGTTTCTTGTTGATCTTCTACCATTAGTAACAGTCAACATTGGCACCTTAGCTGATTCATAATCATTCTTCATAAAGAGTGCTAAAGACCAAAAATGAGGAGGCGTCCATACGAATATTAAAGCAAACATTAAAATGCTTTCAAAACCGATGTTTCCCGTAACAACCGCCCATCCAATAATTGGCGGAAATGCTCCGGCAGCACCACCAATAACAATATTTTGCGACGTAGCCCGCTTCAACCAGATAGTATAGACAATAACGTAAAAGAATATCGTGAACGCCAGTAAAAAAGCGGCCAACCAATTAGAGGCAAGGCCAAGCATAACAACTGATATGGCTGAAAGTACAATTCCAATATACTTTGCATCATCGGCAGAAATTTTTCCGGCAGGAACTGGCCGCGATTTAGTTCGTGACATTATGCTATCTATATCTGCGTCATACCACATATTTAGGGCCCCAGAAGCTCCGCCGCCCAACGCAATAAACACAATCGATACAAAAGCCACAAATGGGTGAATGTTCCCCGGAGCGGCTAACAATCCAGCTATAGCAGTAAATACTACTAGCGACATAACCCGAGGTTTCAGCAAGGAAAAAAAGTCACCAAACTCAGGCTCGTCTGAGTAAAGTTTATGTAAGCTGACTTCTGACATTTTTAACCTATTGTGTTCCAAACATAACGTTGAATAAAAAATTACACTATTATTTGGCAACCTCTGCTATGTTATAAGATTGAACGGTTCCAGCATATTCCGATTTAGCTGCAGATAACCAAGCGTTGTAAGCATCCTGGCTCACAACCTTTACTGTGATAGGCATGAAGGCATGATCTTTTCCACATAGTTCAGAGCACTGACCAAAATATATTCCCTCTTTCTCAGCTTTAAACCACAATTGTCCTAGCCTACCAGGCACTGCATCCTGTTTTACGCCAAAGGCGGGAATAGTCCAGCTATGTATAACGTCAGCTCCAGTAACTTGCATTACAACTGTTTTATCGACAGGAACTACCACGGCGGTGTCAGTAGCAAGTAAAAATTGATCACGAGTGTAGCCTGCTTCTTGTAATTCAAGCTCTACCTCTGGCGTTAAAACTTTTCCTTCGCCAATTAGAAAACTTTCAAACTCGAAACCTTCATCTACATATTCATAACCCCAATACCACTGATATCCAGTCACCTTTATGTTTACTTCACCCTCAGGAATTTTCTGCTGGTCAAAAAGAACTGGTAAAGAAAACGCTCCGATGAATACAAGTATAACTATGGGTATCACAGTCCAAGCTACCTCCACTGGAGAGTTATGAGTAAAAGTTTCTGGAACCGGGTTAGCTTTTCGGTTGTACCGCAAAATAACGTAAGCCAACAAACCAAGCACAAAAACCGTGATGGCAGTAATGATAATCAACACCAATCCATCTAGCCATTGTAGATCACGCGCTAACTTGGTTGCAGCCGGCTGAAATCCAATACCATCTGCTACAGGTTGCCCAATTATTTCGAGCCCATTTTCAGCAAATACTGGCAAAGCTAGAAAGCCAGAAGTCAATCCGGTTGTTATTAATTTTAGTCGCATTTTTCACCCTGATTTTCAGTGTTCGTGTAAATTTCATAACAACTTGAATCGAAGCTATGGAACCCTATTGTATTCACCGATGTTTAAAACCATATTTTGACAAAGAGTTAAAGAAGTATAATTGCGGCAAACGGACGCTTTTTTGAATTAAAAGTGTAAAAGTTTCAGGCTAATATAGGAATAAACATGAAAACGTGCGAATTTGATCCTTTTGGGAAAAACTTAACCTGGGAAGACGCCCTGAAGTCTTTGAAATTGGCGACTAAAAATTCCGATGACGGCGAGTTATTTTTCGAACAGCGACAAACTGAAACAATAACTTTAGATGACAGAAAAATAAAATCTGCCAACTTCGATGCTTCAGAAGGAGTGGGTATGCGCTCAGTTTGCGGGGAAATAACAGGATATGCTCATTCAACTGATTTATCCCACTCCGCACTTTCAAAAATGATTCCAACTGTTCAAAAGGCCTCCCACGGGCAAATTTGCACCTATGCCGATGCACCTTCAGAAACAGAGAAAAAAATATATGCCCCTTTGAATCCAATATTGGAATTAACCTTCTCAAAAAAAGTTAAAATCCTTCAAGAAATTGATGATTTCAGTAGAAGTCTTGACCCAAATATCAAACAAGTAACAGCAACCATATCTTCATCAACTCAGAAAGTTTTTATATTGCGCCCTGATGGCTCCTCATCTCAAGATATAAGACCCATGGTACGACTAAACATATCTATTTTATTGGAGGATAATGGTCGAAGGGAAAATGGATACACAGGTATTGGCGGGCGAAGTAACTTGCTCAGCTTTTTAAAACCGGAAATTTGGCAAAACGCTGCCGCCGAAGCATTGAGGATTGCAAGAGTAAATCTCAAGGCAAAGCCAGCTCCAGCAGGTGTAATGGATTTGGTTTTAGGTCCAGGATGGCCAGGAATTTTACTACATGAAGCAATTGGACATGGTCTTGAATCAGACTTTAACAGAAAAAAAACAAGTGCGTTTAGTGAGTTAATGGGAAAAAGAATTGCCGCTCCAGGGGTAACAGTTTTCGATGACGGTACAATTCCTGATCGCAGAGGCTCCATTACAATTGACGATGAGGGCACACCAAGCCAAAAAACGAAACTGATAGATAACGGCGTTCTAGTCGGTTACATGCATGACCGACAAAATTCTAGATTGATGGGATTAAAATCTACGGGTAATGGCCGCAGGCAAAGTTATGCACATGCTCCAATGCCCCGAATGACCAACACTTACATGCAGGAAGGAAATGAAGATCCACAAAATTTAATTCAAGATTTAAAAGACGGTCTTTATGCTGTGGGCTTTGGCGGAGGGCAAGTAGATATCACAAATGGGAAGTTCGTTTTTTCTTGTACGGAAGCATATCGCGTTAAGAATGGTAAAATCGAAGAAGCTGTCAACGGCGCAACGCTAATCGGAGATGGAGCATCTGCCCTTAAAAAGATTAAAACTATTGGAAACGACCTCCAACTGGACCCTGGGATAGGCAATTGTGGAAAGGCTGGGCAATGGGTTCCTGTTGGAGTTGGACAACCAAGTTTGTATATTAGCGGCCTTACAGTTGGAGGTATTTCGAATTGAAACTTGGATCTCCCAAAATAAAAAGACTGTACATTATGCTATTTGGACTAATTTTGTTTAAGCAGGATTGACAAACCTTCCCAGCTGGAGCCATGTTCCCGCCCGAAGTCGCAATCGTGAGTCGAAAGGATATTTAATGCCAGTAGTGGTTGTAGAGTCACCAGCAAAAGCAAAAACGATCAATAAATATCTGGGCTCCGATTACACCGTTTTAGCGTCATTTGGTCATGTTAGAGATTTACCAGCGAAAGACGGATCCGTGGACCCGGATAAAGGTTTTGATATGAAATGGGAAATTGGTGCTGACAGTAAAAAACATGTCAAAGCCATAGCCGATGCTCTGAAAAAAGATAACGAGTTGATATTAGCTACAGATCCAGATCGTGAGGGTGAAGCTATAAGTTGGCACCTAGAAGAAACATTACGAGATAAGCGGGTTATAAATAGTGACACACCAGTAAGCAGAGTTGTTTTTAACGCGATTACTAAATCAGCTGTTTCAGAAGCGATGGCCAATCCTCGAGAAATAGACGCACCATTAGTACATGCTTATCTTGCACGAAGAGCTCTCGATTATCTTGTCGGTTTCAATCTATCGCCAGTGTTATGGCGTAAATTGCCCGGGGCTAAATCAGCTGGAAGGGTACAGTCAGTTTGCTTGCGATTAATCGTAGAAAGAGAAATAGAAATAGAAGCTTTCAAACCAAAAGAATATTGGTCTGTGAAAGCATCTTTAAAAACTCCCAGAGGGCAAGTATTTGATGGGAAACTAATAAACTTTGCCGGAACGAAACTAGATAAATATGATTTGAAAAGTAGCTCGGAAGCAGAGTTAGCAGCACAGGCAATCACGACACGTGACCTTATCGTTGCCTCAGTTGAAAGCAAGCCAACTAGTAGAAACCCCTTCGCTCCTTTCATGACATCTACTCTTCAACAAGAGGCTGGAAGAAAATATGGAATGGGTGCCAGACAAACAATGCAAGCAGCTCAAAGGTTATACGAGGCAGGTCATATCACATATATGCGAACTGATGGGATTGATATGGCGCCAGAAGCTGTTACCTCTACGAGAGAAGCCATAAGGCAAAGATATGGCGATCAATTTTTACCAGCATCTCCTAGGTTCTACAAAAATAAAGCTAAAAATGCTCAAGAAGCTCATGAGTGCATTCGACCTACTTCCATTTCAAAAGATGCAAAGCAATTAAAACTTTCCGATGCTGACCAGTTTAAACTATATGATTTAATCTGGAAAAGAACGATATCGTGTCAAATGGAGTCCGCAAAGTTAGAGAGAACTTCAGTAGATATACAAAGCCCAGACAAAGAAGTTACTCTTAGAGCTACCGGGCAAGTGGTATTATTCGAAGGCTTTCTCAAAGTTTACGAAGAAAGCCGCGATGACGTGGAGCAATCAGACGATGAAAATCGTCTTCCACAAATGTCTAAAGGAGAAAATATTGAAAAGCTCAGCATTGATCCTGAGCAGCACTTCACCCAACCGCTACCAAGATATACAGAAGCTAGTCTAGTCAAAAAAATGGAAGAATTGGGAATAGGCAGACCTTCGACTTATGCTAATATTATTACAACAATTCTGGATAGAGAATACGTTAGAAAAGAAAAAAATAGGTTATTTCCAGAAGATAAGGGACGGATAGTTACAATTTTTCTATTGAATTTTTTCAAACGGTACGTTGAGTTTGATTTTACGGCAGGTTTAGAAAATCAACTTGATTCTGTGAGTGCTGGAAAAGGGAATTATAAAGAACTTCTAGGTCAATTTTGGGATGATTTTTCAGAAGCAATTTCTGAAACATCAGAGCTTAGAATTACTGAAGTTTTAGACGTTTTAGATGATGCATTAGCGCCCCAGCTTTATCCCGCTAAAGAAGATGGTAGCGACCCAAGGAGGTGTCCGAAATGTGGAAATGGTCAACTCCACTTGAAATCATCGCGAACTGGCGGGTTTGTTGGATGTGGAAACTATCCAGAGTGTAATTTTACCCGTCCTATATCCGGTGAACCAGATGAAACAGCAGAGCGTTTACTCGGTGAAGATAATGGAGATGAAATATTTCTTAAGAATGGCAGGTACGGTCCCTATATTCAACGTGGCGAAGCCTCAGAAGAGAATAAAAAACCACCAAGGGCTAGCCTGCCAAAAGGGTGGTCACCGTCAGATATAGAGCTCGGAAAAGCGCTAAAACTTCTTAGTTTGCCAAGAGAAATAGGGCCTCATCCTGAAGATGGTCAGATAATAGAAGCAGGGATTGGGAGATATGGCCCTTTCGTACGTCACGGGCGGACTTACGCAAATTTAAAAGATCCTGATGATGTTTTTAACGTTGGGATGAATAGAGCTGTTGAAGAGCTAGCAAAAAAGGCCGCCGCCGGAAGTGGACGTAGCACAGCCTCCAAAGCAATTAAAGAACTTGGCGAACACCCTGATGGGGGCGGGCCTGTAAATGTGATGGATGGAAAATATGGCCCTTATGTAAAGTACGCAAAAATCAACGCCACAATACCAAAAGGAAAAGACCCCGAAGAAATTACACTTGAAGAAGCTGTAAAGCTTATAACCGAAAAGGCGGCAAAAGGAAAAAAAAGAGGCAAGAAAAAATAAATCTTTTCTAATTTAATTTTTTTTGAATTTTTATTTAGGACAATTGTCCAAATTTAAGAAAGGTAATCGTTCGATGCAAAAAGTTTATGGTAATGCCGGCGAGGCTCTAAAGGGTTTACTGTTCGATGGAATGTTCATCGCCTCAGGAGGGTTTGGACTATGTGGCATCCCAGAAATATTACTGCAAGCTATTAAAGATGCGGGGACAAAAGATTTAACTTTTGCATCGAATAATGCTGGTATTGATGATTTTGGAATAGGTATATTACTTGAATCTCGCCAAGTAAAAAAGATGATATCTTCATACGTTGGAGAAAACGCTGAATTTATGAGGCAGTATCTATCAGGTGAGCTTGAATTAGAGTTTAATCCCCAAGGTACTTTAGCAGAAAGAATGCGTTCAGCAGGGTGCGGGATACCGGGTTTCTATACGAAAACCGGAGTGGGCACCATAATAGCTGATGGAAAAGAACATAAAGATTTCAATGGAGAAACCTATATTTTAGAGGAAAGTCTGTTTGCGGACCTTTCAATTATAAAAGCGTGGAAAGCGGACGAAACGGGAAATCTAATATTCAGAAAAACAGCTAGGAATTTTAATCCTCCAGCTGCAATGTGTGGAAAAGTTTGCGTTGTGGAAGTAGAAGAAATTGTACCTACAGGTTCGCTAGATCCAGATTTGATACACCTCCCTGGGATCTATGTTCACAGGATCATTCAAGGTGAGCATGAAAAACGAATTGAACAGCGCACAACGCGCCCTGCTGCTTAAAGGACAAAAAATGTGGGATCGAGATCAAATGGCTGCCAGAGCAGCAAAAGAACTTGAAGACGGAATGTATGTAAATCTTGGTATTGGAATTCCAACTTTAGTATCAAATTATATTCCAGAAGGAATAAACGTTACGCTTCAATCAGAGAATGGTATGCTTGGTATGGGGCCATTTCCACTCGAGGGTGAGGAAGACTCAGATTTGATTAATGCTGGCAAGCAAACGATAACAGAACTACCCCAAACTGCATATTTTGATAGTGCCACCTCCTTTGGAATGATCAGAGGAGGTAAGATAGCAATGGCTATATTAGGTGCTATGGAAGTTGCTGAAAACGGTGACCTAGCTAATTGGATGATACCGGGTAAACTCGTGAAAGGAATGGGCGGTGCTATGGATTTAGTTTCTGGTGTTGGTCGTGTAATCGTGGTTATGGATCATACTAATAAACACGGTGATTCCAAATTATTGAAGGAGTGCACTCTGCCGCTCACTGGGAAAAGTGTTGTGGACAGGATAATAACAAATTTAGGTGTTTTGGATGTCGTTTCAGGAGGTTTGGAGATCATCGAGTGTGCGGATGGAATATCGGACCAAGAAATACGCAATGCCACAGAAGCCAAAATAGTCAATTGATCTTCCGCTCTTAAAATTCACTTAATGCTAAATTATGAATTACCTAAAAAGTTTGAAAATTGGATTGAAACAAGAAACTGGGTCTTGCGACCCCATCAGATTGAAGTACTGAATAACTCAAAAAGACAATCTCAGCTCCTTATTGCGCCAACTGGTTCCGGCAAAACATTATCAGGATTTTTGCCGACCTTAATCGAACTTGAATCTTCAGAATTCTCTGGGCTCCATACAATTTATGTTTCTCCTTTGAAAGCACTAGCATCAGATATTAAACGAAATTTGATGATCCCTATTGAAGAAATAGGGCTGAATATAAGAGTGGAAGATCGAACTGGCGATACCAAAGCATCAATAAAGCGACGCCAACGAGTTGATCCACCACATATTTTACTTACAACCCCTGAAAGTTTGGCATTACTCATCTCGTTTCCAGAGTCTAAAACCCTTTTCTCCAACTTAAAAAGAATAGTGATTGATGAAATACATGCACTCGTTGAAAGCAAACGTGGCCATCAATTAGTATTAGCAATATCTCGATTACAATCCTTATGTACAAACCTTCGGAAAATAGGACTGTCTGCAACAGTTGATCGTCCCGAGGAAATAGCAAATTTTATTTCGGAAAATAGAGCTAATTGTCCAATAATATTTGCTAAATCTAGGATTGATCCAGACATTTCCATGCTTCAAACAAAGACCCCACCTCCTTGGGCAGGAGCTGGAGCGACCTACTCTATCCCAGATGTTTTAGAAAAAATATCTAATCATAAAACTACACTGATTTTTCATAATACACGTGCTCAAGCAGAAATTTTTTTTCACGATTTATGGTTGAGTAATAAAAATAATCTCCCCATCGCGATCCATCACGGTAGTCTCGACCTTGATCAACGACAGCGAGTTGAGGCAGCTATAATCAGAGGTGAATTGAGAGCTATTGTTTGTACAGGAACCCTAGATCTAGGCATAGATTGGAATGACGTAGACCTCGTCATTCAAGTTGGTGCCCCAAAAAATATAAAACGGCTAGTACAGAGAATTGGAAGAGCTAACCATAGCTATAATGCTCCTTCCAAAGCAATAATGGTTCCCGCTAATAAATTTGAAATTATTGAGTGCCAAGCTGCCCTAGAAGCTGTCAAAGATAGCGATCTAGATGGCGAACCAGTAAACTCAGGATCATTGGATGTTTTGTGCCAACATATTTTGCTTGTGGCCTGTGCGGGGGCAATTTGTCCTTATCATTTATATAAAGAAATAAAAAAAATAGGCGCTTACGAAAACTTAACACAAAGTGATTTTAATGAGTGTTTAAGATTTTGTATAGATGGAGGATATGCACTTAATCGATATGAGCAATGGCACCGATTGAAGATTGATAATAGTGGAAATATCGTTCTGCGGGATCCAAGAACGGCAAATAGAATAAGAATGAACGTAGGAACTATACAAGATACGGAAACGCTAAAAGTTCGGACGCATCGTCAAAGTGGAGGAAAACCCCTTGGAGAAATTGAAGAAACTTTTGCAGCATCGCTGACAAAAGGTGATACTTTTTTAATTGGTGGTAAAATAGTGCGCTTCGAAAGTTTACGGGAAATGGTCGTCGAAGTATCACAGAACGCAAACAAACAACCTAAAATCGCTACGTTTATGGGAACTAAATTTGCAACAAGTACAAAACTCAGTGATAGAATTTTAGATAGCTTCAAAAATGAAAACTGGGAACATTTACCAGCGGATACAGTTAACTGGTTAAATAAACAAAAAGAGTTTTCGGAATTACCAGTTAAAGATAGTTTATTAGTTGAAACTTTTGTAAGAAAATCTCGTCATCATTTGGCTGTTTACAGCTTTGCAGGGAAAAATGCGAACCAGACTTTAGGATTGATTTTGTCAAAGAGATTAGAAGAGCTTAACCTTGCTCCATTGGGCTTTGTAGCGAACGATTATGCCACCCTACTTTGGGGACTCAAAAAGGTGGAAAATCCAACCGAATTATTTAATTCGAATGCAATAGAATTAGGCCTTGATAAATGGCTTTCAGGCAACGCTTTAATGAAAAGAACTTTCAAATCTGTAGCTACAGTTGCGGGTTTAATTGATCGCAATTTACCAGGCCTTAGAAAATCAGGACGCCAGACAACTTTTTCTTCGGACATTTTATACGATACTTTAATTAAATATGACCCAGGTCACCTTCTTTTAAAAATAACTAAAGAGGAAGCAATGAAGGGGTTAATTGACTTTAACCGCATAAAGGAAATGTTCGATAGAGTAGACGGTAATATAACCCACAGAAATCTACCACACGTATCACCTCTAGCTGCTCCAATGTTGCTAGAGGTGGGTAGGATACCTATTGAAGGAAAAGCAAGGGAATTAATTTTACAAAATGAGGTAGGCCCGCTTATGAGAGAAGCAGGATTAGATTAAAGAATATGTCACGAGTATTTATTTATAAGAAATTAAATGGACTGTTTTAAGTTTTCCATCTCAGAAAACGAACTTGTGGCTATGCCATCAGGCGCTCTCTGGTGGCCAGCTAAATCCATACTGTGTGTCTCCGATTTACACTTTGGAAAGTCAAACAGATTAGCCAGAATGGGTCAGTCGTGGATCCCGCCTTATGAAAATCAGGATACTTTATTAAGGTTAGAAACAGACTTAGACTCTACAAATGCAAAAAAAATAATATGCCTTGGGGATAGTTTTGACGATAATGAAGCAAGTCAATCAGTACCATCAGATGAGCTTCTTTGGATTACAAAAATGCAAGCAGGTCGAAAATGGATTTGGATTTCTGGTAATCATGATCCATCCCCTAAAAATTTGGGTGGTAGCTTTTTAAACTCTCTCGAAATTGAAAAACTTAACTTCCAGCATATTGCAAGTGCAGAAGATCGCTTTGAAATATCTGGCCATTATCATCCAAAAATAAGGATAATTATTAAAGGTCAATCCTTCACAAAGCGTTGTTTTTTAGTAGACGAAAATCGCGTAATATTGCCAGCATATGGAACCTATACTGGGGGCCTTTATTGTAATCGTGATCCGCTTCGCTCAATTATGCAGCAAAAAGCTATTGCCTTAATGACGGGCAAAGAAATTTACCCAATTCCAATTTCTAAAGCCAATTAATTTGGAATAATATATGGCTCGGCCAGCTTATGTTTACGACAACAAGCGACTAGAGTATTTACTAATAGGCATGCAATTGTCATCGGTCCAACACCACCAGGAACAGGAGTTATAGCGCCCGCAATTTCTGAACAACTTGAGAACTCTGCATCACCAACCAAACGCTTCCCACCATCATTTCCTTCTACTCTATTGATCCCTACGTCAATAAGCGTGGCGCCCGGCTTTATCCAGTCCCCTTTGACCATTTCTGGTCTTCCTACCGCAGCTATAATAATGTCAGCACGTCCAACCATTTCTTCCAAGTTTTTTGTTTTTGAATGGGTTATCGTAACTGTGCAACTTTCGCTCAACAAGAGCTGGGCCATTGGTTTTCCAACTATATTCGACCTACCAATAATAACAGCATCCATACCAGATAAAGATCCATGTAAATCTTTTAGCATAAGTAAACATCCTAGGGGTGTACAAGGAACCATAGAGTTTTGACCTGTAGCCAGTAAGCCAACATTGGAAATATGAAATCCGTCAACGTCTTTTACTGGATCGATAGCATTTATTACAGCGTCTTCATTTATATGTTCTGGTAAAGGCAGTTGAACTAAAATTCCATGCACTTCATTATCATCATTCAAACGGTTTACCAATTCTAAAAGATCTTCTTCAGAAGTATTCTCACTTAATCTATGCTCATACGAATTCATTCCAGCTTCTATAGTTTGTTTACCTTTTGATCGAACGTAAACTTGGCTTGCCGGATCCTCACCAACTAAAACCACAGCCAGGCCTGGGGTAACATTATTTTCTTTTTTCAAAGCATTCACATGTTCAGCAACTTGGTCCCGTAGTTTCCTAGAAAAAAGCTTCCCGTCTATTATTTGCGCTACCATTTTTGGTAATCCTTTAAATTTGAGAAAATTGAGCTCACTCTTCGCGAATAATTTCTGCTTCCCTTTGAATGGACCAATCGATTAAAATTCGCCAAATTTTTTCAACAAGATTTGCGTCTAGATCTAGCTCTTCAGCCGCATTTCGCGCGTTGGAAACGACACTTTCAATTCGTTCAGGAATTCTAGCAGGCATCCCATTTAATTTCTTCAACTCAGTTGCTCTATCTATAAATTCTGAGCGATTTGCCAAAAGCTCAACTACTTGGACATCCAACTTATCAATTTGATGACGTAATTCATCCATATTATTACAATCACCTGGTTTTGTAAGTTCTGTCATTACGGTCTCCTGAACTCAAAGCTTAACAATGTAAAACATTAAATTTAAGTCTAGAACAACCCTTCTATTTCGCCAAACTTATTGAGATATATAGATTCTGCAGCAGGAACCCGAGGCAGACCCGGCATCGTCATAATTTCTCCACAAACAACAACTATAAAACCGGCACCTGCACTTATTCTCACTTCCCGAACAGGCACAGTGTGTCCCGTAGGGGCTCCACGCAAGTTAGGGTCTGTTGAGAAACTATATTGTGTTTTTGCCATGCAAATTGGCAAATCGCCGTATCCCTGTTCTTCCCATTGCTTTAATTGATCGTAAATTTTCTTATCTATAAGAGCTTCATCAGCTCTATAAATTCTTTTACAAATCGTCTGTATCTTTTCAGCAAGTGGCATTTCATCAGGATAAATTGGAGCAAAATCAGAAACTTCTGAGTCTGCTATTTCTGAGACGCGCTTGGCTAAGTCTACTGAACCCTCTGATCCAAATTCCCAATGTTTTGAAACAATAGCCTCCGAACCCTGACTTGTGACAAACTGCATCACTGCGTCAATTTCGTTCTGAGTATCTTTTACGAAATGATTGATTGCTACGATTACCGGTACGCCAAAACTTTTCAAATTCTCTATATGACAACCTAAATTTGCACAGCCAGACTTTACAGCACTGACATTTTCTTGCCCTAAATCCTCTTTTGCGACTCCGCCGTTCATTTTCATAGCGCGAATAGTGGCAACGAGTACAATAACCGCTGGCGATAAACCCGCCTTACGGCATTTAATATTCAAAAACTTCTCAGCGCCTAAGTCGGCTCCAAATCCTGCCTCAGTTACAACATAATCAGATAACTTAAGTGCTGTTTGAGTTGCTATTAAGGAATTGCATCCATGCGCAATATTGGCAAAAGGCCCCCCATGTACAAAAGCTGGATTATTTTCTAAAGTCTGTACTAAATTAGGTTTGATGGCATCTTTAAGCAATACTGTCATCGCCCCGTCTGCTTTTATATCACGGCAAAAAACAGGAGAACGATCACGCCTGTAGGCAACTATCATATTGCCCAATTTTGTCTGCAAATCATTCAGATCCTTGGCTAAACAAAGAATTGCCATAACTTCTGAGGCAACTGTGATGTCAAAGCCTGCCTCGCGAGGGAAGCCATTTGAAATACCTCCGAGAGATGCTGTAATCTGACGGAGTGCTCTGTCATTCATGTCTACCACTCTCCGCCAGACAACCCTTCGAGTATCAATACCAAGGTCATTACCCCAGTAAATATGGTTATCAATCATAGCTGAAAGTAATGAGTGAGCAGAAGTTATTGCGTGGAAGTCACCCGTAAAATGTAAATTCATATCTTCCATTGGTATAACTTGGGCATGTCCGCCTCCAGCCGCACCGCCTTTCATACCAAAATTTGGACCTAACGAAGCTTCTCTAATACAAATCATGGCATTTTTGCCGATTTTGTTAAGTCCATCGCCAAGACCAACTGTTGTTGTTGTTTTGCCTTCACCGGCAGGTGTGGGATTTATGGCCGTTACAAGAATTAATTTTCCATTTTCCTTATCTTTAACACCATTTATAAATTCTTGGCTTACTTTGGCTTTATCATGACCGTACGGTAACAAATGTTCTGCAGGAATTCCAAGGTGAGCACCAACTTCTTGAATTGGTTTTTTTTCTGCACTTCGAGCAATTTCAATATCACTTTTATAGCTCATCCAGGTTTCCTTTATCCAATGATAAACATCTTTAAATCGTATAAACCTTGAGTAAAAATGTAACTTTGCATTTCCGACATTTACCAGACCACTTACGTCCAGATTCCGAAAAAAAGTATTTCACAGAAACCTAAAGTGATGGTGGTGCCTTAAAATTTGGTTTTTATTTATATTTTACTTCGGCAATTAACTGATTTGTTCTTTTTTCTATAGAATTTTCAAGTTCAGACATAAGTTCCGAGTTTTCTAATCCTGCTGGTATTAAAGGCAAACATTCAACGACTGCCACCCCGGGTTTACGCATGATGCCATATTTAGGCCAGAAAACCCCTACATTGCACGCTACTGGCAAACAGTCTTGACCAGTCTGTTGATAGAGTGCAGCTACACCAATTTTATATGGCTTAAAATCGCCTGGCGATACTCTCGTTCCCTGTGGATAAATAATTAGCTGACCAGGAGGGGTTGCGCCCGAGGCAACAGCAGACATCATTCTTTGTATGGCTTCAGATCTTTTCCCACGCTCAACGGGAACACATCCTATTTTTTTTGCATACCACCCCAACACCGGAGCCCATCGCAACGATGACTTCATTATAAATTTTGGCCTTGGCGTTTCACTAACAATCAAAATTATATCGAAGAAACTTTGATGTTTCGCAGCTATTATTAGCTCACGGTCTGGAATGATACCCCTTACCTCAGATTTTAATCCAACCATCCAGGCAGCTGTCCAGCGGACCCATCGACACCAAACATGAACAGCCAAATACGAATACTTTCTATTGAGCATTACAAATGGACAAAACAACAAACCAAAAATCACCATCATTAAATACATCTGAATGAGAAACAGAAAAGAACGTATATATTGAACCGAGTAGAGCATTAAGTCACGGATCTCAGAATACTGAGAGAGGCTATTCGTGCCGTTAAAAATGTAAAAACAAAAAAGGATAAAGGCACAAAAATCAACCACGACCATTCAAAACCTTCCAGCCGTAGTCCCGCCAAAATTACAGTTTGATCGGCCTCAGAAGGCAAAAGAAATAGCGTCATTGATGCCACAAGTGCGCCCAACATTGAGCCAAAAAAAGATCGAAAAGCAAATTTACGGACAAAAGCCGCAGCAATATATTGATCTGTAGCTCCTACTAATCTTAAAACTTCAATTACTTTTCTATTGGACGAAAGCGCTGCTCGAGTTACGAGGGTCATCATTGCAATTACAATAAAAAATACCAGTCCTACTGATAACCAACCCAAAAACCAAATTCTATAAGCTGCCTTTACAAGTGGCTCGCGCCACCTGGTGTGATCATCCAACACTGCAGAAGGAACTTCAGCGGCAAGCCTTAACCTAAGCCCTACTCTATCATATCCATTTTCATCTTCTTCAATAGTTATGAGACGTGGCATAGGTAAATTGCTTATCGGCACTTTTGGTCCAAACCACGGCTCAAGCAATGCTTGCTGTTCTTCTGCTTTCAACAAACGAAAAGATGCTATTCCCTTTGTATTAGACAAAACATTCAAAGCATCTTCAGTTTGACTCTCTAAATCTGCCAATGGGGCAGATACGCGCAAGGTTGCGGAATTTGCCAAGGAATCTGACCAACTTTGAGCTAATCGATCAGCCGCAAACGAAATAGCTAATGAAAAAACAATCAAAAAGGCCATTGCCGCAGAAGTAAAAAACGTCAAAAACGTAGTAAATCCATTTGTAGGGACAACCTGATTTACGTATCTATCAGGTAAAAAAATATTTTTCATACTAGTCATCAAAGATCACTTCCGGCTAGCTGGACTGTTTTATTGCTAATCCTTAAAACACGTGCCTGCACGCTGGCTTTTGTAAATCTGATCAAATTCAAGTCATGAGTAGCAATTACAATAGTTTTTCCCATATGGTTTAATTCGATCAATAAGCGAATTAACCTCTGCGACATCTCCCAATCAATATTACCTGTTGGCTCATCAGCCAATATAACATCTGGCGACATAATAATTGCACGGGCCAAAGCTGCTCTTTGCCTTTCACCACCTGAAAGTTCAGGCGGTAAAGCCTTAGAGCGATGAGATAGACCAACCCAATTCAAAAGCTCTTTTAAATTAACACTATCAGATAAGGAATTCCGAGCAGAGACCCTGATCGGCAAAGCAATATTATCAGCAACATTTAAATGATCAAGAAATTGACAATCCTGGTGTACAACTCCTATTTTTCGCCGGAAATGCGCAATTTCATCACGTAATAAACTTGATGAGTCTTTGCCAAAAACGCTAAGTTTGCCTGACGTTGGAATTAGTGAACCATAGCACATTTTAAGGAAAGTTGTTTTACCTGACCCTGAAGGCCCAGTAAGAAAATAAAAAGAGCCTTGAGAAATAGAAATATCTAGCTCTGATAAAAGCTCCTCACCGTACGAGTAAGCGACGCTTTCCATTTCAATCACAACTAAAACTTCCCTTTTTGTTTTAATTCCAAATCTATGCTGTAACCATACTCTAGTAAACGGTTGTTCAACAATTAAAAGCATGTACTTTTACGGCTATATATATTTTTTTATCTGTCATAAAGTCTAACGGAGTCGTTTAACAACAGAGGAACTAATGCGTTTAGTTTGTCCAAAATGCAAAGCAAATTACGAGATTCCTCGTCATGCCGTTCCAATAGGTGGTAGGGAAGTAAAATGTGCTGACTGCGGGCACTCATGGTTTCAAACTCGAACTAAAAAAACTAAAGACGACAAGTTAATTGAACCTCAAACTGAAATCACAAAAGAAGACACTGACGAAGTAGCGAGTGCAGAATCTAATCAGAAAAAGATTGATCCCACTGTTATCAAAATATTAAAAGATGAGGCAAAAAGAGAAATTGAGGCTAGAGATCGAGAGCGTAACAAAAAAAATATACCGTCCAAAAATAAAAGAAGCTTGAAAAATGTTAGAAACAGTGAGCCAGCAACCCTCACAAAAGATGCCATTCTTAAGCATCAATCAAAGAATGCACTAACTGAGGCCTTCGAAGACAAAAAAACAACAAAACGTTCTGGTTTCATTTTTGGCTTTTCAATAGTTTTATTTGCATTACTAGCATACACAAATAGCAATCAATTAGTAGATGTCTTGCCAGGATCTAAAAGTTACATTGCTTTATATATTGAACTGATTGACGAGATAAGATTAGAGTTAAATAAGCTTGCAGGAAAAGTGACTTATCTAGTAACCAATTTGATGTAAAACATCTTCAATTAAGTTATTGATTTCAATTCTTAAGGTCTACTTCAATAGCCTTTTCAATAAATTTTAAAGCATGCGGGCTTGACCAATCAGCATCGCCAATAAACCTGGCCACTTCCTTATTATCCTTATTTAACAATATAGTTAATGGAAGCCCTGCTATTTTAAGAGAGCGAGCCAATTTTCCCTTAGGATCTTGATATTTTGTCAGGTTATCAATTGACATTTTATTAAAAAAATTTTCCACAGATTTTGGTGAGTTTCTCATCGTAGCGATAGTTACCACGTTAAATTTCTCACTACCTTTTATTTTTTGAAGGTTTGATAAACTTGGCATTTCTTCTAGACAAGGGGCGCACCAAGTTGCCCAAAAGTTCACTAATGTAAGACGCCCAGAAAAAGATTTTAAAGAAATAGGATCGTTGTTTGAATTATAAAAAACCTCTTCACTGACAGCCTTAGAGCTTTCATGCAAAATGAGTTTTTTCATTTCGCCAACCTTAAATTCCTCAAGAACAGAAAATTTATTATCTTCAGAAAGCACAGTATTTGCACAGAAGCTAAAGGCCGTATAAAGAACAACCAGCGTCAAAAAAATTTTAACTCCTCTAAAAGGTAGTTTCATGTCAAAAAAATCCTCTAACAAAATGTGGGGCGGTCGGTTCTCTACGGGACCTGATGCTATAATGGAAGCAATTAACGCCTCAATTGAATTTGACAAGCGTTTAGGGCCTCAAGATATTGAAAGTTCTATCGCACATGTAGATATGCTGGGCGCAACTGGCATATTAAATGTTTCTGACGTTTCGGCTATCAAAGAAGGGCTTGAAGAGATCCTTAATGAGCTCAATTCGGGTGAATTTGAATTCTCAAAAGCACTCGAAGATATTCATATGAATATCGAGGCAAGGTTAAAGGATAAAATCGGCAACCCAGCTGGCCGGCTGCATACTGCACGATCACGTAACGATCAAGTCGCAACAGATTTTCGTCTTTGGGTCAGAGGTCAGATAGATTTGACTGACAAGAACATAGCCGATTTAATGAGAGCCCTGCTTGACCAGGCCCAAAGTGGGGTGTCTTGGATTATGCCCGGATTTACTCATTTGCAAACAGCTCAACCAATTACTTGGGGTCATCATATGATGGCATATGTTGAGATGTTCGCAAGAGATCGCTCTAGGTTTAAGGACGCAAGAAATAGAATGAATGAGTGCCCATTAGGTTCCGCGGCATTAGCAGGCACTTCTTTTCCAATTGACCGAGACCACACTGCTAGAGCTCTTGAATTTGAAAGACCAACAGCAAACTCTCTCGACGCGGTAAGTGATAGAGACTTTGCTTTGGAGTTTTTAAATTCTTCTTCTATATGCGCCATGCATTTAAGCAGACTGGCAGAAGAACTTGTTATTTGGTCTTCAGCACAATTTAAGTTTATTGATCTATCAGATCGATTTTCAACGGGATCTTCTATTATGCCCCAGAAAAAAAACCCCGATGCTGCTGAATTGGTGCGTGCAAAAATAGGGCGAATATTAGGAGCTAATATAGGCTTAATGACAGTTATGAAGGGCCTCCCTCTGGCTTATTCTAAAGATATGCAGGAGGACAAGGAGCAGGTTTTTGACGCAGCAGATAGTTTAAGTTTAGCTTTATGTGCAATGAAAGGCATGATCCAAGATTTGACCGCCAATAAAGAAAATTTGGAGTTTGCAGCAAAATCTGGCTTTTCTACGGCCACTGATTTAGCAGATTGGCTAGTTAGAGTTTTAAACTTACCCTTTCGAGACGCACATCACGTGACAGGTGAAATAGTAAGCCTTGCTGAACGATCAGGATGCGATTTGTCTGAGCTAGAACTTAAAGACATGCAAAGTATCAATTCCGATATTAATGAAGATGTGTTTAAGGTTTTGTCTGTTGAAAATTCTGTTAAGTCGCGATCTTCATACGGAGGAACATCACCTAAAGAGGTGCAATTTCAAATAGATAGATGGAAAAAGGTATTAGGATGAAAAACTTTGCTTTAGTTCTACTACTGGGTTTTGCGGTAGTTGGCTGCGGCGTGGACGGCCCACCCAAAGCGCCTATCCATGAAGAAACAAAATAAAATCATAATTAACTTTTGGAAAATTTAATGACGCAACTAAAATTCGCCGACAGTATTTCCAGACTGGGAACGGAGTCGGCTTTCACAGTGCTCGCTAAAGCAAATGAATTAGCTGCAAACGGGAAAGACATAATTAACCTTGGGATTGGGCAACCTGACTTTAGAACACCGGACCACATAGTTAAAGCAGGAATAAAAGCGCTTGAGGACGGACATCATGGATACACTCCAGCAAACGGAATTCCTGAATTGAGGGAGGCTGTTGCAAACGATTTAGAAAGGCGGCATCAAACTTCGGTTAATCCCAATAATATCATCGTCGTTCCAGGCGGAAAGCCAACAATGTTTTTCGCAGTACTTTTATTTGGAGAAAAAGGGGCAGAAATAATGTACCCTAATCCAGGCTTTCCTATTTATGAGTCAGTCATAAATTACACTGGTGCTACCCCTGTTCCAATTGCTTTAAAAGAGGAAAAAGGGTTTGCATTCGATGCAGAGGCTGTTCTCTCTCAGATCACCAAAAAAACAAGGCTTATAATTATTAATAGCCCAGCTAATCCAACTGGTGGGGTTACTCCCAAATCAGAAGTTGATAAATTGGTTGCAGGACTAAAATATTATCCAAATGTAGCTATATTGTCAGATGAGATTTATAGCCAGATGTTGTATAATGGGCGGAAGCATGTCAGCCTTTTACAGTATCCAGAAATTCGTGATAGATTAATTGTTTTGGATGGTTGGTCAAAAACGTATGCCATGACAGGCTGGCGTATGGGGTATGCTGTTTGGCCTGATCAAATGGTCGATCAAGTGACCCGTTTATGTATAAATGATCACTCTTGTGTAAACGCTGCTGCGCAATATGCAGGCTTAGCAGCACTAATGGGACCCAAGGAGCCAGTGCTAAAAATGGTTTCTGAGTTTGATATGAGAAGGAAGGTTATTGTTTCTGCCCTTAACGAGCTTAAAGGAGTTTCCTGTATAGATTCAGCTGGTGCCTTTTATGCTTTTCCCAATATATCAGGCACAGGGCTCTCCTCGTCGCAAGCTCAAGATCTATTTCTAGATCAAGCAGGGGTAGCCACTATTGCCGGAACAAGTTTTGGCACATTTGGAGAAGGATATTTAAGGTTTTCATATGCAAATAGCAAAGAAAACATATTACGTGCTATTGAGCGAATAGACAAAATTCTTACCTAAGACGTACTATCGTTATTAAGAAGGACAGATAAACAAATGGACCATTTCAATTATAGAGACGGGCAACTTTACGCTGAAGATGTTTCTGTGGCTGAAATAGCAGCATCTGTTGGAACGCCTTTTTATGTTTATTCCACGGCCACTTTGGTAAGACATTTTCAGCTTTTTGATGATGCTCTTGATGGTATGGATCACTGTATTTGTTACGCAATGAAAGCCGCTTCTAATCAGGCGATACTTAAAACCCTCGGAAACCTGGGAGCTGGAATGGACGTGGTATCTGGAGGCGAGTACAGGCGGGCATTATCTGCGGGGATACCTCCTGAAAAAGTCGTGTTTTCAGGTGTCGGAAAAACTTTAGAAGAAATAACGTTCGCTCTTCAAAATGGTATTCGACAGTTTAACGTGGAAAGCGATTCAGAGCTTGAACAAATATCTTCAATTGCAGCATCCATGAATAAAATAGCCCCTATAGCTATCAGAATAAATCCAGATGTAGATGCTCAAACCCATGAGAAAATCGCGACGGGTAAAGCTGAAAATAAATTTGGAATTCCTATATCTAGGGCGAGAGATGTTTATTCTAAAGCCTCCCAAATGCCAGGCATCAGTGTTGTGGGAATAGACCTACACATTGGAAGTCAATTAACTGACCTTGAACCATTCAAAGAAGCTTACCAAAAGCTTGCAGATTTAACTCAGGTCTTAAGACAAGATGGGCACAAAATCAAAAGACTAGACCTCGGTGGAGGACTTGGAATTCCCTATGAGAAAAATAAATCCGCTCCCCCTCTTCCAGAAGAATACGGAAAAATGGTCAGAAAAGTTCTAGGCCACCTTGATTGTGAAATAGAAATTGAACCAGGCCGATTAATTGTTGGTAATGCGGGCATCTTAGTTTCATCTGTTCTGGGTGTAAAAAATGGTGATAATCGTAATTTTTTGATACTCGACGCAGCTATGAACGACTTAATTCGCCCAGCAATGTATGATGCATATCACGATATAATACCCGTCAAACAGCCAAGTTCACCTCAGGCTGAAACTGTTTACGATGTGGTTGGACCGGTATGTGAAACTGGGGACACCTTTGCAAAAAAGCGAAAAATGCCTGAACTCAGTGAAAGCGACTTGGTAGCATTTAGATCTGCTGGGGCCTACGGAGCGGTGATGTCTAGTGAATATAATACTAGACCGTTAATTCCAGAAGTGATGGTCAACAAAAATAAATTTTCCATAATTCGCAAACGACCTAGTTACGAAGAAATTATATATAGAGATATTATTCCTGATTGGCTTGAATAACTTCAAGTCTAGAAGAACAAAACTCTATCCGTGTTTCAATTTAATATTTTTCTCTACAAGCAGCTTAAATAAGTCTAAAAGTGCAGGAAACATGAGCGGAGATTTTTTATGTCACTTTCACTAGGTCAAAAAGCAGGCTGGGGTTTAGCCGATATGGGAATTGTTGTTTTCGTTATCGTAAAACAACTGTTGATTTTGGCCTTTATGAATAGTTTTCTTGGGATCCCAATTGCTCTGGCAGGTGCAGTAACAACCGCCGTTCTAATTTTTGATATTATTTCCGATCCAATAATTGGGTATTTTAGTGATAAGACAGTTTCCCGTTTTGGAAGAAGAGCCCCCTGGATGCTCGTAGGAGCCGTTGTTTTGGCACTTGCAATGATTGGACTATTTGCTGTGCCAGAAAATTTCACCACTAATGCAAGTCTTATCTGGGTTACTGTTTTTTTCTTGATATCAACAGTAGGTTTTACAATGGTTTCAATACCTTACGGTGCTATGGCGGGCGAAATGACATTGGATAAAAAGGAAAGATCTTCAATGACCGCGTGGCGCATGGCATTTGCCTCGTTAGGTATTTTGGTTGGAGGCGCGCTAATACCAATCTTAGCGGGAGATACAAAATCCGGCTATACTTTTGCGGCAATCTGCGTGGCGCCACTGATAATTTTATCTATATGGTTTTCAGTGTTTTTTACACGGAAAACGCCACGCACTTTGACTCCATCACAACAAAATTTCTCATATATTTTAAAACTAGTTTTGGCTAATCGTGCATTTGTTACTTTGGTAATTTTATATGGCATTATGACGCTGGCAATAGCCTTAATCACTGCCGGACTACCTTTCGCCGCAATGTATTTGATACTGGATGACGGGGATTCATTACTTTCTGGTGTTGCGAAAGGTCTTGGAACTCTTTCACTGATGTTCGCAGCATTTGTGATAGGCTCAATTATAAGTCAGGCCTTATGGGTTAAATTGTCCAATTTATATGGTAAAGTTACGGCGCAACTCATTGGCATTGTGTGCTATATTGCTCTATTGATTTTTATATTTTTCAGTTTGCCTAACTATAACGTTACAATAATTGCTGGTCTTTTTATTTTAGCTGGAATGACCAATGGATCTTACCAACAAATTCCTTGGGCGCTATATCCAGATCTGATGGATGTAACTCGTGAAAAATCTGGTGAATCTATTGAGGGCGCTTTTTCTGCGGTTTGGCTTTTTGGTCAGAAGGTAGCAAATGCTATTTCTCCGTTAATTTTAGGGTTTATCCTAAGCCTATATGGATGGAAAGAAACGACTGAAGGAATTACCCAGCAGACCGATGCTGCGCTTAATACACTACAAACTTCCATAACATTAATCCCAGCCGCAATATTAGGATTAGCTGGAATTTTACTTGTTAGTATTTATCTACCTCAGCATAAAAGAGTCATGAACCAATAATATTAAGACGATGCTACAATAATAAAGACGAATATGCCTAAACCAAGCAAAACATAAGTTGCCACTTCCCCAGCTACTCTGGCATCTGATTTTGGCTTTTTTCTGTTCTTTTTGGTCATCTAGGTAATTTCCAACATTTTACATCAACTTTATTTGGAAGAACCAACGGTTCCGCTATCAAAAAGTGCCCCAATCTCACCTGACCCCAACTTCATTATGTCACCCAAAATTTCCTCAGTGTGCTGACCAAGCTTCGGGGGTTTTTGGGCAGGCAAAGTATCATGATTAGAAAATTCTAATGGCGATCTAGGAACCATGTATTGGCCAATCCCTTCAAAATTTAATGTTTCAAACATTGGATTATCAGTGAATGTATCTTTGTCCTCAGTAATTGCTTCTTTTGTTGTTCTAAATCGAGACCAGGTGAGACCAAAATCATTAAAACTTTTCTCAAAATCAGAAATTTTTCGCTTTGCAAACCATGACCGAAAAACGTCATTTATTTTATGCCTATGTTCCCAACGATGCCCTTCGTCATCTAAGGAAATATTTAATTTCTGTTCAAGGTTTTTGATTTCCTGTGCTTTATCTGTTGCTTTTAATAGGCCACGCCATTGCCTCAAGGTAAGACCAATTACAACAACTCGACCACCGCAAGCACACTCAAAATCCTGGCCATAGGCTCCATATACAGAATTGCCCGATTTTCCTCTTTGTTGATCGTAAATTGTCGCCTCTCCTATCATTCCAAGGTGACCAATTACTGCAGCCGCAGCATCTTTTAAAGCGAACTCCACATCCTGACCCCTTCCAGTTCGCAAACGATCTCGCTCAGCTGCAAGTAGTGAAGAGACGACCATATTACCTGCTACGCAATCCCAGGCGGGAAGAGCATTTGCAACAGGTTCTGTGCTGCCCTCAGCGCCAGTAATATGGGGTATTCCAAGCGATGGGTTAACAGTATAGTCAACTTCCGGCCCCCCATGTCGATCACCTTTCAAAGTAACCATTACCAGATCGGCTCGCTTTCTTTTAAGGCTTTCATAATCCGTCCAACCCGACACTCTCAGATTGGTTATGAACAATCCTGAATCATCACCATCTGAGGTGATTAAGTCACTTACCAGTTCACGCCCTTTTTCAGACTTTAAATTTACAGCAAAAGATTTTTTACCCTTATTGAGCCCGTGCCAGAATAAACTTTCGCCGTTAGGAGCGAGCGGTCTTCTGAAGTGATCAAGGCCTCCCCCTAAATTATCAAACCGGATAACTTCAGCACCCATTTGAGCTAATTGCATGCCTGCAAGAGGTAAAGCAACAAAAGCTGAGCTTTCAAAAACCCGCATGCCATGCAAAATACTCATATGAGGTTGCTCCCGTTTTCTTTTCCAAAAACACTAAACTACTATTTTGTGTAAAGGTTTAAAACCCGTGTTTTTAACACAAAATATAGTTGATGCAAAGAACTCAAAAATCAAACACAAGTTAGATTTTATATTTACAAATCCAAATGCACCTATTTTTTACCTATTGATAAGTTTCTAATATTTTTTCAATTAATTCAGGTAGGTCTTTGAAGCACGAAAATTGAAAGGTATGTGGGATCTGTTCTACAGGTGTTTTACGATATCCCTCAGAAAAGAGTAAAAATGGAACCTCAGCTCTTTTAGCCGTCTCAGCATCAACTTCACTGTCGCCAACATAAATACATAGACCATCCCCTACGCTTTTAGATGTTTCAAACAGAGGCCTTGGATCTGGTTTTCTTGCAAATGGGTTGTCCCCTCCTGTTACACATTTAAAAAAATGATCTAGTTTTAAATGCTTCAAAATCTTTAACGCAGGCCTCAGCGGTTTATTTGTGCATATTCCTAGATCATGGTTTGCCTTCAGCATTTCCAAAACGCCGACGACATTTTCATAAGGCTTACTAAATTGCACAGCTTCCTCATAAAATTTTAAAAATTGCTCTAGAAGGAAATCTTGTTGCTCGGTTTCAACTGACCGAGCTGCAATCATTTTCTTAACAAAGAGCGGAGCACCTTCACCAATAAAGCTGACAGCTTCCTCGTAGCTGATAGGAGCAACTCCAATTTCAGATAAAGCATTATTGGCAACCCATTGAATGTCTTTAGCACTATCAATTAAAGTACCATCCAGATCGAAAATTATACTTGCTCTATGAGCAACGGTTTTTCTCAAATAATACTCCAGACGATTTTCTAAATTTAACTACTATCTTTTTCCACTAAGGATTTTTTACTGATGTGTAAAATCTAATCTACTCTCAAAGTATCAATTTTTAACTAAAAAATTGATAACTGTATAATTATGTTGTTTGAAAATTACTTGCCGCTTAACCTATTGCTGAGAATCGATAAATACTGGAGAGGACAAATGATCGCTAAAATGAAACTAGGCGCCGCTATTTCGGCTGCCGTTATCTTGTGTGCAAGTTTTGTTACGCAAGCAGTCGCCGAAGACTGTCACAGAGGAACTCTGGATGAGGCTTATTGCGACAGAAATTTAGACCAAGTTGCTGATTTGCCGCTTGATCCAAAGGATTGGGTTGATCCTAAAACAATCATATTCACGTATACTCCTGTTGAGGATCCTGCTGTATACGCAAATGTTTGGAAGCCATTTACAGACCATCTGGAAAAAATGACTGACCGAAAAGTGGTATTTTTCCCTGTCGAGTCAAATGCTGCACAGCTTGAAGCAATGCGTTCAGGCAGACTGCATGTCGCTGGCTTCAACACAGGATCAAATCCAATAGCTGTAAGTTGTGCTGGCTTTGTACCTTTTGGAATGATGGCATACGACGATGGTAAATTCGGTTATGAGATGGAAATTATTGTCAAAAAAGGCAGTGATATAACATCTCCAGCAGATATTGCGGGTCGAACAATGGCCTTTACGTCACCAACATCTAATTCTGGCTTTAAAGCGCCTTCCGCAATCCTTAAAGGTGAGTTTGGCCTATTGGCAGACAAAGATTTTACGCCAACATTTTCTGGAAAGCACGATAACTCTATTTTGGGCGTTTACAATGGTGACTACGAAGTTGCTGCTATAGCCAACTCGGTACGGCAGCGAATGGAGCGCCGCGGTGTTATAGAAAAAGACGTACTGCAAATAGTATACAAATCGGCAACATTCCCAACAACTGGATATGGCCACGCGCATAATTTACATCCAGAGCTTGTTGCAAAAATCAAAAGCGCTTTTTGGAGCTTTGACTTTGAGTCAGATGCTACTTTCAAAAAAGAGTTTGCAAAAGCTGACCGTTTCATCGGCATTCGTCATAAAAACGACTGGGCTGTTATTAGAGGCATCGATACAGCAAACGGCGTTAGTTACGACTGTAAATAATCCAGACGAAGTCATAAGAAAATAAAGTCAGGCCCATTATAGGGCCTGACTAGCGCAATAAATCAATTAGACATACAGGTACCAAATGCTGCAACTTGCCGAATTAACCAAGAAATATAATACTGGAGAGTTAGCTCTTAAAGGAGTTACTTTGGAGATTCCCAAAGGGCAGGTTTTGGCCCTTATCGGACCATCAGGTGCAGGAAAATCTACTTTAATTCGCTGTGTAAATCGGCTTGTACAACCAACCTCAGGAAGTGTTGTCCTGAAAGGAACAGAGCTAACAAAATTGTCTTCGTCAGCTTTGCGAAAAGCAAGACGGAGAATGGGTATGATTTTCCAAGAGTATGCTTTGGTTGAGCGATTGACAGTTATGGAAAATGTTTTGTCAGGCCGTCTTGGTTATGTTGGGTTTTGGCGCAGCTATTTCAGAAAATTTCCAAGTGCAGATATTCAGGAAGCTTATCGCCTATTAGACAGAGTTGGCTTAAAACATATGGCAGATAAACGTGCAGATGAACTTTCCGGTGGGCAACGCCAGCGCGTGGGCATCTGTCGTGCACTAATACAAAATCCAGATCTGTTGCTTGTTGATGAGCCAACCGCAAGCCTTGATCCAAAAACATCGCGGCAAATAATGAGATTGATTCAAGAGCTATGTTCCGAAAGAGGACTTACGGCTATAATAAACATTCACGACGTTTTCCTCGCTCAGATGTTTTCTCAGCGTGTTGTAGGCTTAGAATTAGGTTCGGTTGTCTATGATGGAAAACCCGAAGGTCTTACACCCGAAGTTTTAACAAGAATTTATGGTGAGGAAGATTGGTCTGCGACTATCAAGTCAACAGACGAAGATGACGATGATGAGGAAGAGTTTTAAACATGACGGACTCTTCAGAAACAGGCAGTTACCCTTCCAGTTGGAAAAAAGCCCCATTTATAAAGAATAGCTTTGTAAGATGGTTAATAATTGTGGGTGGAGCAATTTACCTTGCCGCAGCTCTTGGGACAATGAATATCGATTTGGAGCGCGTGAAAGAAGGGCTACCTAGAGCTCAAAGGTTTTTGGATTCATTTTTTCCTCCAAATTTTTCAGACAACCGCGGGGTACTTTGGGAAGGAATTGCTGAAAGCATCTGGATGGCTATTATATCTACAGTCGCAGGGATTGCTTTATCGATCCCAGTTGGCCTCGGCGCTGCCCGCAACTTGGCACCAGCCTGGGTCTATTTATTTTGTCGGGGCATAATAGCAGCTTCAAGGACCTTTCCTGAAATAATACTCGCGATATTTGCCGTAAAATTATTTGGTTTTGGACCATTTGCTGGCTTTGTTGCATTGTCACTTGGTACAATTGGTTTTTATGCAAAATTACTCGCTGAAGACATTGAAAACTCAAGTGCTTCACAAGCTGAAGCCGTAAAAGCAACAGGTGCAAATTGGTTTCAATGGGTGAATTATTCTATACAACCTCAAGTCATGCCACGAATGATAGGACTATCCATTTATCGCCTAGATATTAATTTTCGCGAGTCTGCAGTTGTCGGCATTGTCGGTGGTGGCGGCATAGGTGCAACTCTAAACACATCTTTTTCTAGATATGAATTCGATACAGCAGCAGCAATACTTATTATAATAATCTTAATTGTGATGTGTATGGAATATACATCCAGCTTTTTCAGAAAGTGGGTGCAGTAATGCCAGCAAGTACAAATAATGGTATTGAAACTTGGCGGCTTCGCACCTCCAAAGAGCAGTGGATAAGATGGGTTTGCTGGTTAATCGGCATAGCCGTTATTATGTATGCTTGGCAGATGATATCTGAAAAAACGGTATGGTTTTTTGTGACCGACGCACCAACCCAAGCTGCAGACATCGGCTCACGCATGGTACCTCCAAAATGGTCATATATGAACAAGTTGTGGAAACCTGTTTGGGATACAATAAATATCGCAACAATTGGAACAATTATAGCTATGGCTATTGCCGTACCGGTTGCATTCGCAACAGCTCGCAATACCACTCCAAATATTGTTGTTCGTACAATCGGCCTGTTTATCATAGTATCATCTAGATCTGTGAATTCATTAATTTGGGCTTTAATTTTAGTTTTTATTTTGGGACCTGGTGTTTTGGCAGGTACAATTGCTATTGGGCTTAGATCAGTTGGTTTCTGCGCAAAATTAATTTATGAATCCATCGAAGAAATAGACCATACACAAGTAGAGGCTATCGAAGCAACTGGTGCTAGTGGTCCGCAAAAAATGATATTTGGAATATTACCTCAGGTGCTTCCAACCATAGCTGGAGTGGGCATTTACCGTTGGGATATCAATATTAGAGAATCTACTATCTTAGGATTAGTTGGAGCCGGCGGCATTGGATTACAGTTAAATGGCTCATTAAATACACTGGCCTGGACTCAAGTATCTTTAATCTTGATTGTTATTTTAGTTACTGTTTTTATCTCCGAATGGGTTTCCGCTAAGGTTCGTGGCGCTATTATTTAATAACCAGTGCTCAGATTAATAGTGCCTCGTTCTTCTGTTATTAATTTTTTTGTAAACGCAATTAGAATTTAAAATGAAGCACACAAAGTTGGAAGATCTTGCTGACCAATTTGATGCGTTTTTCATTGATCAATTTGGCGTACTAATGGATGCTTCCGGACCTTATCCATTTGCAATAGATGCAATCAAAAGACTCTCTGAATATAATAAACCAATAGTTTTGCTTTCGAACTCAGGGAAAAGGGCTATAGAAAACTGTGAACGACTTGAAAGACTTGGTTTTGATTTAAATTTGTTTACTGCAGTTATTACTTCTGGAGAGGTTGCGTATTGGACTATTAAAAATAAAATCGAAGATGGAAACTTTATAAAGCCAAAAATATATTTAATTTCAAGGGATTTAGATACATCGCCGATCGATGGTCTTTCTTGTGAAATACCCAAATATACAGACGAAGCTGATTATTTAATAATTGCAGGGTCTGAATCTGACAGGAAAGCTCTTAGTTACTACACATCTCTTCTTGAGCCATTGGCCACCAGAGGCGTACCTGCCTTTTGCACAAACCCAGATTTGATAATGTTGACCCCAAATGGAACTTCTTTTGGAGCAGGCTTAATTGCGAAGGAATATGAGAAAATGGGAGGACCTGTCACGTGGTTTGGAAAACCCCATCCATCAATTTACAAGTTTGCTCTTAATAAAATCCCAGAAATAGAATCAAAGAAAGTTCTATGTATTGGTGACAGCGTAGAACATGATATCAGAGGAGGCTTTAATGCTAATTGCTCAAGTGCTCTTGTTAAAACTGGTATTGGCGCAACTAAAAAAAATACAGATTTAATGAATTCTAATAACCTTTCTGAAATACCAAATTTTATTATTCCTGCTTTTTCATTTTAAAGCACGATTTATTGAATTATTCCGATTTTAGTCAATTTACCTTATTGCTCGGCTAAGAAAATTGATGCTAAAAAGTTATTAATGTCAGGATTTTTACACTTATCAGACTTCCATCTCATCGAAGATGAAACAACCTTAACACGAGCATTCAACGCAAAGTATATTCTAAAAAACACAGTTGATAAAATTTTAGGTAAAAAGGAAGATTTTGGTAATCTTGATGGCGTAATTATTACTGGTGATATTAGTGATGATGGGAGTACAGCAAGTTACTCCGATGCTTATAATATCTTAAAAAAGCTACATTTACCCTTATTAGCTATCCCAGGAAATCACGACCTTCGTCAACCAATGATGCATTATTTTGCGAAAGACATAGATATTCAAAGCTCAGGATTTTTTGATTGGGTGTACGAGACAAGTGATACTTTAATTATTGGCTTAGATACATTAGTTGAAGGTCAAAACCATGGCTTGCTACGGTCAGAAAGTTTAAACTTACTATTTGAGAATTTAAATCAACCTACTGAAAAAAATATTATTCTCGCGATCCACCACCCTCCAATAAATACGGGTATTCCTTTCATGGATGAGATAGGGCTTAAGAACTCAGATGAACTTTCAGAGTGTCTTGATGCAGCTAGCCAACCAATCAGAATTCTCTGCGGGCATGTGCATGGAATTTATCAGGGATCATTAGGTATTCATTCAGTCGTGACAGCACCTTCGATCTGCACAAGATTTTCGTTCAACAGAAGAGTAAATGCGCCAAAAGGATTTAAATTGTTTCCGACTGGTTTTGCATATTTAGACAGTTCGAGTAATGGTTTTTGGACGCCATTAATAACTTCAAACTGAAAATAGTTTGATTTGAGAAAACGGCTAAAATTTTGGCTCATTGAATAAAATTTAGACAGAAAATTCCTCTAAATAACTTTTTTTCCATAAACAGCTCCAAAAATTTTCAACTCAATTCGATGTCAGCAAGACTAGAGTACCTAATCCAAAGGTTGGCAACGGGATGTTGAAAATTTTACAAAATATGAACGAAAATATTTCTTCATTTTTCGATGAAAGTACACGTTATTTTGATTTGCAACTGCAGCTTTCGGAAAAAGCTAAAAACTTAATTGATAAACATTGTCGCTTTGAAGTTTATAAAGCTAGAGATACTATTTTTCATCAAAACCAAATAGCGGAAAATCTATACTTTTTGGTTGACGGAAAAGTTGAATTTACAAGAGAAGCTGAAGACCAAAATATTACTTTTGCGACTGTTACTGAACGTATTGTGCCACTCGGTGTATCAGGATTAAATTCACCGGGCAGGTACATGTCAAATCTTACAGCCAAAGACGAAAGCAAGGTTTTAGTTTTTCCGCTCTCTGTTCTATATGATCTTTTAATGATCGACCAAATTGGGGGCTCTTTTCTGATGAGCTTTATTCTTAGCCGATCAACTGAGCTTTTATGGGCTACACGCCATTTCAAACCAAAGAAACCAAAGCAGATACAAAGAAAATTTAATGGTGTTTCATTTAATAGCGACAGAGATATTTTCAAAAGGCTAATTAACAGTGCTTTTTTTGCTCAACTTGACCACGACAGATTACCCGACCTTTTAAAGTTTAGTGAATTAATATTATTCCCACCCAACGAAGTCATCATTAATGAAGGAGAACCATGTGAAGATCTAATAGTTTTATTCACAGGTAGTTTAGAGACTAACTTTTCATTTAAACTAAATAATAAAATAATTCAAAAGACCCGAACAATTGTAACACCAGGTGTTACCCTTTCTTGGGCAAACGGAAATTCTAAGTTAATAGCCCCCTACTCCCTAAAATCGAACCGCGACACGGCAATCCTTAAGTTTTCTCGCAAAAATTTGCAATTGATGATGGAAAACGAACCCCTACTCGCTTCTTTTCTATTTCAAAGGCAAATTTGGCAAATTGGTCGTTATCAACAATCAGCTAATAGCCACTTTAATTTTTCAGACAATCCAGGATCTAATTTTCTAAAGACCTTGATTACCTTTAATGGATCAAAAATTCCCGTACAATCCTCATTACATTCTGCAGTCCACATGATTGACAACAGGTTTACAAGAAAGTTTGGTTTCGACTGCATTTATGAGGCAGCTCTTAAGGGAAACGAGGCTGAAAAAACAGTAGGGTCACTGGCGCTAGATGCGCTTAAGCCAGTTGAACGGGAGCATCGTTTTTTTGAGCAATTGAACAAAATTTATACCCGCGTTACGAGTGCAAAAAAGGGTACAAACGCATTAAGTTTAAAAGAGCTTATTCAATTGGATTTCGCCAGGGCATTTGATCAAGTACCTTACGTCATAAAAGGTATGGAAAATCTGCCTAAAGAGCCCCAGACCATTTTCATATATAATCACTTGGCGTCATGTCTGGAAAACGTTCTGGCAAATGGTCACGCTTTTTCGATTGATAGCCATTTTGTAAGCACCAAAATTCTGTATCCAAAATACGGCGATGGAGGACAAAGAATTGTTCGGGCCAGTAGAAATACCGAGTTTTGGCGTGACGGTTACTACTCGCGGCTTGATAACATTGTAGTCCACACACCAGAGTCAGACAGACTAGAGGAAACTCAAGTTGAAAAGGAAACCAGAAAGGAGAGTTTGTTTATAGAAGCTCAAAAAGCATTTGACGAAGGGCGTCCACTCGTTATTGCTCCAGAAGGAACATCAGAAACTCCAGATAATTTAACAGAGACATCTCCAGGGCCTTTGAAAATTGGAGCTTTTAAACTTGCTGCACGTTTGAAGCCCTCTCCCGTAATTGTCCCAATAGCTCTTGCAAATTTTGACTCTCCTGTTTCCAGAGCGAATTACGCGGCTGTAATAAAACCAGGTTTCAGATTGTCTGATATGGTAGAGGACACTTCAAGCGATGCTGAGATAGAAAACTTCCTTACAAAATATAGAAAAACATTCAGATCATATGTTGAGGAAGCAATAGAACTTGCTGTAGAATTAAATGTTATGCCTCTGGCAAAACGTCAAACATTGTCAACAAACGTTGGTTTGCTCAGCCCTGTAGAGGAAGAATTTGGGACTGACATCCGTGAAGTTGAAATCCAAAACCATATTAGCAAAACAAAAGAACAAGATTTCATTTTGTATGGGAGTTCGACTCTAAGACTTTGGAAAGATGCAAAGACTGATTTAGGCGTCTCATATCTATCTAATTTAGCGTTTGGCGGTGCAACTCTTGCTGCTTGCCAGGCATTTGCAGAAAAGCTTTTAACCACCAGCATAACCAATGGAAAAATTATTATTTATGCAGGGGATAATGATCTAGGTAGCGGTCTATCTGTTCCTGAAGTTGTGAGGGACTATAAAAATTTTCTTACAACGGTAAAAGAACTTCTGCCAAAATTTGAGGTTTTTGTTATTTCGATCAAACCTTGTCCATTCAGACGCCACCTGAGACAAGAGATTGAAAAGGTCAATTTTTGCTTAGAAGAACATGTTAAAAATAAAGAAAATTGGAATTTTATAGATATACACTCCTCCATGCTCGAGGCTTATGGAGAGGATAAAAATACTTTTTACAGTGACGACCCACTTCATATGAATGATGTTGGTTATGCTCTTCTAAGTAAAAAAATACGGACGGCTATAAACAAGTAAGCATCAGATTGTAGGCCCTATTAATTTTAAAAAAAATCTTTTCAGCGTTCAAAATAAAAAAATACTCCTCTAAAAATAAGTGGCCATCTTTAGCCCCTTTACAAAGACAGTGGACTCATCAACTACTTTAGAAAGTGAATGAATAAGAATTGCCTGTATTATTTATGGCTAAGGAAACTCAGAACCGATATGAAAATGCGCTGGCATATTGGCCTTATGACTGGGACAGTTTTAGATGGAAACATCGATGTTGCGTTTTTGCGTACTGATGGGAAATTGATAGAAGAATTTGGGTACTATAATTTGATGCCCTACGATGAAGAAGTAAAAGCTCTACTCATTAAAGCTACTAATGAAGCTCAAATTTGGAATTTTAATGGGCCTGAGCCAGCAATCTTTTCTAAAACAGAAGCCGCGCTAACAAACTCTCAAACAGTAGCTGTTCAGAAGTGCATTAAGCTTTCAGGAATAGATAAAAATGAAATTGAAGCTGTTGGTTTTCATGGACAAACTGTTCTCCACAAAGCTCCGAATAAGTTATCAAAAGGTAAAACACGGCAATTAGGTGACGGCCAAAGAATGGCCAATGAGCTTGGTATACCCGTCGTTTATGACTTTCGAACCAACGATATGACGGAAGGCGGACAAGGTGCCCCACTTTGCCCAATTTATCATGCTGCGCTATTAAAAAAAATTGCAGCGACTTCAACTACAGCAATACTAAATTTAGGCGGTTTGGGAAATTTAAGTTGCTACTCTGATAAATACGGGCTTATGGCTTTCGACACCGGTCCGGCCAACGCACCATTAAATGATTGGATAAAGTCCTTCAATATTGGCCAAATGGATATAGATGGCGAAATAGCAGCCAGGGGAAAAGCAGACGAAAGCAAACTAGCTGAAATATTGAAAGACCCCTATTTTGAAGTTTCTTTCCCAAAGTCTTTAGATCGTTTTGATTTTTCTTACAAAATTGCCGAAGGCATGTCACTTGAAGACGGTGCCGCAACTTTGACTGCATTAGTAGGAGCGTCAGTTGGAAAAGGCCTTGATCTTTTACCCATACGCCCGACACAGGTGATTGTTTCAGGCGGTGGACGAAAAAACCCCACAATGATGCAAGAAATTTCATCTCGGGCCAATATCAATGTTGAAACCGCCGATAAATATAATTGGCGCGGTGATGCTATAGAAGCAGAGTGCTTTGCGTTTCTTGCAGCAAGAAGTCTGGCCAATCTTCCAATTTCATATCCTAAAACAACGGGTGTTTGGAAACCTATGACAGGTGGTTTAATCGCATATCCATCATAAAATTTTATTTAAGATTGCTCTTTTCCACCAACCCAAACTTTTTCAATCTCCAAGTCATTTTTCATCCACAAAAAATCTGCTTTAGCTTCTGGTACTAGGCAGCCAATTTCACTTTCCACGCCCAAAACTTTGGCAGGAATAAGGCTTGCCATTCTAATTGCATCATCTTGCAAAATCCCCACTTCATTTACCATGTATCTTACAGCATCTGAGAGACTAATGTCGGCGCCAGCTAAAGTCCCGTCCTCTAATATTAATTTTCCCTGGCTCCGAGTGATTAAACGATCATTCAAAAACAAATTTTTTTGGTCTGAACCTACGGTAGACATTGCGTCACTAACCAGAAATAGAGCACCAGGCCCTTTCTTGGCTCGTAAAGCTAAATTTATGCTGATTTTATTGACATGAAAACCATCTGCTATGATGCCAGAAAAAAGCTTTCCGTTATTTAAAACTGCACCGACAAGCCCAGGCTCACGACTTCCAAAGGGGCTCATTGCATTAAAAAGATGGGTTGCACATGTTGCTCCTGCAACAACGGCTTCGGCTGCCTGATTAAAAGTGCAATCTGTATGTCCGAGGGAAATAATAGCGCCCGCATTTGATAACCTAGTAATTTGTTCAGACGATACGGCTTCTGGAGCTATTGTTAACATTAACTTAGGGACTTTATTTGCTACGCTTTCAAGTTCAAGGCAATCGAACTCTTTCATCGGCCTTATAAAGTCTTCTTTATGAGCACCCTTACGTGCAAGAGCCAAATGTGGGCCCTCGAGATGTAGCCCAATTAATCCGTTGACTTGCTGATCTAAAGCATCAGTAATTGCTGAAATTGCTTGCTTATTTAACTCAGGACTATCAGAAATAAGCGTTGGCATAATTGAAGTGCTTCCAAGTTTTGCATGCGCTTCACAAATTGTCTTTAAGTTTTCCAGTGATGGATTATCATTAAATAAAATGCCACCACCGCCATTTACCTGCAAATCAACGAAACCAGGTGTGATGAGCCCTCCAGCTAAAACGATTTGTTCAGTTTCCGGATCAATTTTTTCTTCAGCAATTATTTCAACAACTTTGTTATTCTTTATTATTAAAGCGGAATTTAAGTGCCTCTTAAAACCGTCAAAAATTGTTGCACCAACAAGAGATTTTTTTTTAGTCATAGTTAAATCTAAACCTTAAGGTTTGACGGGTTATACATTAGCCTTTTAACATAAAATAACGATTAGCTATAATTAAGCAAAATATACGATGCAAACTACCGAGAAATTACATCCTGAAGCTATAGGCCTCGACAAAAAAAGCGAGTTAGAAATACTGACTATCCTTTACGAAGGTCAAATCGAAGCTGCTAAATGCGTAAGTGGGTCAATGGCGTCCCTTGAAGCCGGAGGAAAAGCTATGGCAGACGCAGTCTTAATGGGGAATAAATTAGTTTATGCCGCAGCTGGTAGCTCTGGTCTTCAAGGCATGGCAGATGGCTTAGAACTTACACCAACATTTGGCATTCCGATTTCACAAATAAAGATATTAAGGGCAGGTGGAATTCAAGATATGTCACAGCCAAAAGGCAACATGGAAGATAATAAATCAGCTGCGATATCTGATGCCGAAATTATTGAATCGGGAGATTGCGTGATTTGTTTGGCAGCGAGTGGAAATACGACCTACCCCTCAGTCATTATGAAAATAGCCAAAAAAGTGGGAGCTACTACAATTGGAATAGCAAATAACCCAGATACAGAACTTCTTGTTGGCTCCGATATACCAGTCTTGCTACCAACTCCTCCTGAAGTGGTATCCGGCTCAACGCGACTAGGCGCAGGCACAGCACAGAAAATAGCTCTAAACACGATGTCTACTTACATGGGCATATTGCTAGGTCATGTAATGGACGGTCAAATGGTCAACCTTATTGCAAATAATGCGAAGTTGTTTAAGAGATCAGAAAAAATTGTGATGAATATAACTGGCTGCAATACAAAAATGGCAAAAGACGCTCTGACAGAAGCTAACGGCGCAGTGAAACTTGCTATCTTGCTAGTTTCAGGAGCAAAATCTATCGTTACTGCTCAAAATATCCTTAAAAGTGAGGATCAAAATCTAAGGTCGGCTATCAGACGGGTTAAGTTAGAAAAACTCAGTTCATAATGGCCAAGCAGATGCTAAATAGTAAATAAGTTTTGCCGAATTTTAATTATACGGCTTAGTTTATAACTACGACTGGGTATGAGTTTCTAAAAATTCTTCAGCTTTTTTAAAAATTAAAACTTTCCTATCCTCACTCATTCTGCTCAGTACTCTAGTTTGAAAAGATAAGCGCGGATTTGAAGAATAAAATTCAATATTTTTTTGAATAAATCTCCAATACAGGCCGTCAATTACGTCACACCAAGCACCCTTCTCATAGTTGCTCATTTTTAAAATATAATTAGAACTACAGGTATATGGTTTTGTCGACATTAAACCACCATCAGAGTACGTCGCCATTCCAAAAACGTTAGGGATCATAACCCAATCAGAGGCATCAATATACATCTCCATAAACCATTTATAAATAAATTTTGGATCAATTTCACACATATTCATCAAATTACAAATGACCATAAGCCTTGGTATGTGATGGCTATATCCGTCTTTAAGAGCAGATTTAATACAATCATCAAGGGGCAATAAACCAGTTGAACCATCATACCAACTTTGGCTCAGTTTCCTTTGGTGACCCCAGAAATTCGATTTTTTCTGTTCTGTTCCTCTGAGTTGGTAAATACCACGTACAAATTCACGCCAACCCAATATTTGCCTTATAAAACCCTCAACAGAATTCAAAGGAGCTTTATTTTTTCTGAATAAGTCTAATACCTTTTCAATTACTATGTCTGGAGTAATTAATCCGATATTGAGCATTGCAGATATACAACTATGAAATAAAAAATTTTGATCCTTTAGCATAGCATCTTCATAAGCGCCAAAATTTTCTAATCTCTGAATCAAAAAATCGTCCAAAAGTTCTAAAGCTCCGGAACGTGTTACGGGAAACCAAACATTTTTAGTATTTCCTGGATGCTCCAAAAAATGTTTTTCAACGATAGTTGAAACCGCGTCATGATGCTCTGATAAATTAAATTTGGGTAATTCAGGGATGTGCGTTTTAGCCGGAATTTTTTTCCTATTTTCTTCATCAAATGACCAACGATCACCTAAAGGACTTTCATCGCCATCAACTAGAATGTTGAACTTCTTGCGACCTACTTTATAAAAATTACCCAACCTAAAGGATTTATTTTTGCCATAGAGCGAGTCAAATTCCTTGCGAGAAAATAAAAACATTGGAGTTTCAAAAAGCTCGTATTTTATTTCAGCTTTTTCTAAAGCTGCTAAAATATTTTTTTCAAAAGATTTATTTTCAATTTCAAAAATATCTACTCTATCAATTTTTTTTTCGTGTAAAAATTCAACCAAAAACTCTATATAAGTTTTATCATCTGAACGAGCCTCTAGAGAGAAATAGTCTACTTTAATACCGTTACGTTCTAACTCCTCCTTATATTCGCGCATGGCACATAAATATAAATAAATTTTGAGTTTGTGGTGCTTCTCGTAAGTACATAGACCGTAATCTTCAGCCATAAACACCCGCTTACAGCCCTTATGCTTTAATATTTTGGGATCAAAAAGCTGATCACCAAGCAATAAAAGCGTGTTATTTACCATTCTAACTCCAATTTCTTTAATAAAAGAAATGGTACTGTTTAAACGTATATCAAGGCTATTTTAAGTGAGAGAACCAACTATCTAATTTTCTAATTATATTTAAAAATCTCGCTTTTTTTTTGTTAGGCATCTGTAGCTTTTTTGATTAGTTAAATAAAAAATCAGAAAATCTTAGGCATCAAAAATTGTATGGTTTTAAATTTTCAAATGATACAGATAAATAGTGAACGAAAACTAAGTGATTTAAACTCTTACAAAAATTCAGTAAAGTCAGTAAAATTTAAAATTGGTGCTAGAAATGCAAAAAGCTGTAATAATTTATTCAACAACCGATGGGCAAACAAAACGAATTTGCGAATTTTTGGTTCAAAAGCTTAAAGCCAAAATTGATATAGATTTATTCTCAATCGACGACATAGATCAAATAGAGCTCAACTTTTATGATAAAGTTATTATCGGCGCTAGTATAAGATACGGCAAGCACAGTCCAAAACTTTTCAAATTCATTGAAGAAAATATTCAAATATTAAAAGAAAAGTTCACAGCATTTTTTTCAGTCAATGTAGTTGCCCGAAAAGAAGGTAAAAACACCCCTGATACAAATCCCTATATGAAAAAATTTCTCCAATTAACAAACTGGCAACCAAACTTGCTCGGAGTATTTGCAGGGAAAATTGACTACCCCTCTTACAAATTCACGGACAAACAAATGATTAGGCTCATAATGTTTATAACAAAGGGGCCAACAGACACTTCAGGAACCTTTGAGTTTACAAATTGGAAGTCTGTGGAAGAGTTTAGCGACCGACTTTTATAGAACTGAAAAATTTACCTAAATTTATTAGAAGGTTCAAAATTTGATTTCTGAGGTTTCCGAGGATCACGAACCCATAGTGACCTATTGGGATGCATACCAGCTCCATAAACCGCAGAAACTGCCGAATTACGCATCCTATTAAGTAAACGAGTATCAGCATCTCCAACCGATGGGTGCAAGCCATCATTTTCCGCAACAAGATCTTTCCAAAGCGTCTCACGCTCAAGTCTCGTTTGCTCCTGCTGAAGTTGAGTACAATTCAACTCATTTTTATTCAAATCTACAACTATTTCATCACCAGTTTCGATTAAAGCAATGGCACCGCCTGCAGCTGCTTCGGGGCCCACGTGACCAATAACCAAACCGACCGACCCGCCAGAGAACCTGCCATCGGTCATAAGTCCAACTACAATATTTTTCTCACGACAAAGCGCGGTAATTCGAGAGGTCGAGTCTAGCATTTCAGGCATGCCTGGCGCGCCAAATGGCCCTTCGTAGCGAACCACGATCATATCAAAGTTTTCGAACATGTCAGCCTGAGAATCTAATGCTTTTAATAGTTCCTGTTCTCCATCAAAAACCTTAGCTGTCCCCTTAAAAATATTATCTTCCAGACCACCTTCAACGCCAGCTAACTTTAAAACAGCGCTAAACTCAGGTGACAAATTCCCACCTAAAACACGCAACCCGCCTGTTTCTTTATATGGTTTTTGAACACTATAAATAACATCTTCATCCGGTGTAGGAGGGTTCAGTCGTTCAACTTGCTCAAACAGGGTTTCTCCTGTGCAAGTCAAAGTTTCGCCATTTAATAATCCAGCGTCCATTAGTTCTTTAACTATCACTTGCATACCGCCTTTGGCATCAATATCTACCATCGAATATTGTCCAAAAGGCCGGGCATCTATAACCACAGGAATAACATTTCTTGATAAATTATTAAATTCTTCGGGGCTCATTATTTCATTCGCAAAGTCTTTATATCCAGCGGCTCTTGCTAATTCAGGAGCATGCAACAAGACGTTAGTTGAGCCACCAACAGCCATAGCCACAATAATTGCATTTCTTAAAGACTCTCTGGTAACTATGTCTCTAGGTGTAATGTTTTTATTAATCAGGTTAGCTAAATAATTCACCAATTCAGCGGGAAATTCTTCAACGCGTCTTTCATCTTCCGATGCTGGTGAGATCATATGCAAAGGTTGCATTCCGACAACACCAATAAAAGTTTGCATAGTGTTATAAGTAAACATACCGCCGCAACTTCCGTAACCAGGGCAGGCTTCTTTTGCAATTCTACTCTTTAATTTTTCGTCATCACTACCAGCCATTTGATAGGCTGTAATTAAGTCAATACTTTCACCAGTTTCCGAGTCAATACCAGGTCTTATTGAACCATCAGACATTAAAATTGCAGGTCTATTGTGTTCTAAAATAGCAGCTAGTGTACCTACAGGCGGCTTGTCGCATGCAACAACTGCAATTACGCCCTCAAGCCCAGTAGCACTGAGATGCTCTGATAAACTATCGTTTGTAACCTCTCTACCAATTAAGGAATATCGCATCTCTTTTGTGCCATTCCTAATCCCATCAGAAGTAGCAACAGTAAACTCTGGTTGGATTAGTCTCATTGGTAATTGCCCAGGTTTACTGCCCACCTTATCTTTGAGAGCATTATGAATAATCTCAACCTTTTGTGAAACACCAATATAACATTGAGAGTCACCCTTATTCCCGACCACGCCGACAGATGGTTCGTGAATGAGCCCCAAATCAGTACCTAATTCTCTTGCAATACCGTAGGTTTGAGAATTTCGACCAGGATTTTTGTCGATCAAAACTGTATTTGAATTCTTCATTTTTTCTCCACTGGGACTTTAAGCTTTTTTTAATATCTGGTGCCGAAAATAGGCTCTATCTTCTCTTTCAATAAATTGAATATCAGTTGTTAATTAATTCACCTGGTACCCGTGGGCGGACTCGAACCGCCACGCCCGAAGGCCACAGATTTTAAGTCTGTTATGTCTACCATTCCATCACACGGGCCAGGTGGGCTGACATTACTTATATTGTTCGGAGTGTCTAGTATAAAGAATAGTTAATTTATACTAAAATTTTGAAATAACTTACTTAGATTTAACTTGACTGCTATTATTGAAAGAATACACCCAGAAATATGTTTCCGATACGCGATCATAATCCCTCTCTAAGGTTCCCCTACATAACTTATGGGTTAATTTTAATAAATACTTTTATATTTGTAAGCTATTGGCCCATCTTGGGAGACCCCAGTAAAATAAACCCTTTATTTCAAAACTGGGCGCTTGTGCCAGCAAGTATAAAAGAGGGAGGCGCTTATTTAGGTTTATTAACGTCTATATTTTTTCATGGTAGTTTTATGCATTTGCTGGGAAATATGCTGTTCCTGCACATCTATGGCGATAATCTAGAAGATAAGATGGGGCATTTTTGGTTCCTAATTTTTTATTTGTTTGCAGGAGTATTTGCAAACTTTGCGCAATTTGCCGCGGATCCTTACTCTAACGTTCCAGTCATAGGAGCTTCTGGCGCAGTGGCAGCAGTCATGGGCGGCTATTTGCTCCTATTTCCAAAAGCTAGAATTGATATTTTATTTATCTTCGTCATTATTTTTAAAATTATCCCAATCCGAGCATGGGTTGTCTTAGGTATTTGGTTTGTATTGCAACTCTACAATGGGTTGGCAGTGCCAGCTTCAGTTAGCAGCATAGCTTATTGGGCTCATATAGGCGGATTTGTTTTTGGTGTTGTTGCCACCTTTACGACCTGGAAGAAACTAGGTGGAAAAAAGTTTTGGTCAAAAAATCATGGTGCCCCAGATCACAAAGAAGCGACATATTCATTCACACGAACAAATATTCCAAAAGTAAGAAAATGATTATTCGCGTATAATTTTTGCGAATTTATTAAACTGTACTTCGGTTGCGGCAATTATATTTCCATCCATCAACGGATCTCCATTTATAGAAATTGACTCAACCATGGCTCCAGCTTCTCTTGCAATAATAACGCCACCGGCAATATCCCAATTATTCAGATTACGCTCCCAATAACCTTCATATCGGCCAGCAGCAACATATGCCAGATCTAGTGCAGCAGCGCCATATCGGCGAACTCCAGAACATTTGGGCATTAATTTTTTGAGGTCATTTATTGTTTCTGGCAAATCTTCTATTCTTCCCGAGAATGGAATGCCCGTTGCATACAAGCTATCTGCTATACTGTGACGAGCTGATACTCGAATTCTAGTTTCGTTCATCCATGCACCTAATCCTTTTTCTGCAAAGAACATTTCATCTTTGCAAGGATCATAAATAACTCCAGAAATAATTTCACCCTTGTGTTCTAAGGCTATTGATACCGCCCAGTGAGGCAGACCATGTAAAAAATTAGTAGTCCCATCAAGCGGATCAACGATCCAACGGCGAGTTGGATCCTTTCCTTCCTCTTCGTCACTTTCTTCACCAACCCAACCATAAGTTGGTCGGGCTTCCATAAGTTCATCACGAATTATATTTTCAGCAGCAATGTCCGCGCGGCTGACGAAATCACCAGCACCTTTACGAGATACTTGAAGGTTTTCAACTTCCCTAAAATCTTTTGATAATGAGCGTCCTGCTTTGCGAGCAGTCTTTAACATAATATTCAGGTTCGCACTGCCTGGCATAAAAGGCCTCCCCAATATAAACTATAAAAGTCTATACTTTCTAAACCGATGAATGCCAATAGATCCCTAGGCTGAACGGGAACTCATAATATCAGCCAAAAACTGCGCGCGTAATGACTACACCCGCCCAAGCGGAAACACCTGTCAAAACTGCTCCCCAAGTTACATCAATCATAACCATAGTGGGCGACCACGCCCGAAGAGTGGCAAAATTAGTAAATTCGTAAGTCCCGTAAGCGAGCACTCCAAGTAAAGCACCAGCCATTAATGCTTGAGTTGGATTGCCTGAGCTAAACGCAGGCCAAGATGCGAAGAAAAGGACCCCGCCCACATAGAAAAGGTAAAATATTGCTGCAGGACCCATTCTGGGATCCTCCAAAAGCCAATCGCCAAGATTAGATGAAAAAAGCGGGTAGAGAACGCGTTTAAGCATTACAATATCCAAGGCTAAAAACACGACCGCTGTAGTAAGATAGAGTGTTAAAATTTGCATAGCCCCGAACCTTTTTAATTGTTATTGTATAAGAAGTAAGTCACTCACTTAAAAGAGCAAGAAAAAATACCTTAAAACCTGTTAAATTATTGTTTTAAAATATTATTATGGTTTTTTAAAGTTTCTACTAAGCCATTCAGTGATGTTTCGATTATATCTATAGCTTGGTTAAAGTTGCGAGTGTAATATGGGTCAGGAACATAATCATACTCCAAATCTTCCAAAGAATAGTCAGTCAAAAGGTGCACTTTGTCTGACTGCTCTGGACATAAATTTTGTAAATCGGATTGATTTTTCTTATCCATGACCACAATCAAATCAAAATCTTCAAAATCAGCTATTGTAATTTGGCGAGCCCTTAGTTTGGACATATCAAATCCTCGATCTTTTGCTGCTACTTGCATGGGCTCATATGGACAAGATCCTACATGCCAAGACGCCGTACCAGCACTGTCACAAAAAATATCAAGTTTAGAAATTTTCGCCTTTTCTTTGAATATACATTCGGCTGTCGGTGACCTACAAATATTTCCAAGACAAATAAAAAGAACAGAGTTTATCACGTTTTTAATCCCAATTAGTGGGTGTGCGAGTGGGAATGTTTTTTTTCTTTCCTATTCTGATCTACAATAACCTCAATGCCAACCTCACCCGCTTTTTCAAAAAGAAGTGTTATCGGTATTATTTTCCCAGTTTCGAAGGGCTCTTTAAGACCCATAAACATGATATGCTCACCACCTGGAGCAAGACTATGATCTTTCATCGGACCTATTTTAATTCCTTCATCTATACGGACCATTTTCATAACACCGTTGTCGTCCTCTAAGTGCGAATGAAGCTCTGTTTTTTTAGCAATATCAGATTGTACACCTATAAGGTGATCGCTCTCATCAGAGTGGTTCACTATTCTCATGTAGGCTGCACCTGCCTTGGCAAGAGTACCCGATGACCGTGCGTAGGCATCAGATATCATAATTTGTCCAGCGCTCAGACTTGAAGACAACATCAAGAATGATGAGATGGCGATGATAAATAATTTAATTTTCACTAGTTAAACCACTCTAGTAAATAGACAGGTCTGCAGATACAAAAATCACGTTTAACGTGACTTAGTTACGCTTCTTGGGCTTTAGATATTTCTTTTTTAACTTTAAGAGCATTAGCAGACAGCTCGTTGTCCTTTGCTTTCGCAAGGAAAGCATCAAGACCACCTCTGTGGTCTACAGTCCTTAGCGCTGCAGCCGATATACGTAATTTTACACCACGTCCCAAAATTTCTGATTGTAGTGTCACTTCGTTAAGGTTGGGTAAAAATCTTCGGCGTGTCTTATTATTGGCATGACTTACATTATTTCCGGTCATTGGCCCTTTACCTGTTAATTCACAACGGCGCGACATTATAGCTTCCTAACTTTAATTTTTTTGAGCGACACTTGCCCAATCATCTGTTTACTAAATAAGCCTGAATACTTAAACTAACTCAGGGCTTCTAGGCACATTCTGTGTGCTCGTCAAGCACCTTCAGGCGAAAAAAATATATTAATTAGGTGATTATTTTTCTGAAAAATTAAGTTGAAAATATAAAGTTAGTTTAGCCCAACTCACCCTTTTTAATGGAAATTTCTTGTAATATTTGGTTTGCCGCCAATGCTAAATTTTTCTTTCCCGAAGCAACTTCTTCAGCAATTTCTAAGAGATCCTCTTTGATAGGATTTTTATCCAAAACAGACAATAACTGGTATCTAACATCTTCAAGAAGCCAAAACTTTGACTGTTCCGTACGATTAGACTGAAAATGACCTTTTTCCTGACGCCACTCGACGAGATTAGAAATTACTTTCCATGTCTCACTAATTCCATCTTTCTCTATAGCTGAAACAGTCATTGCCTTCGGAAAACCTTGTGGGTCCTGAGGGCGTTTTCTCAGTAATCGGAGAGCTCCAGAGTAGTCAGCGCAAGTTCTTGTTGCTTGATCCTTTAATTGACCGTCAGCTTTGTTTACTAAAATAATGTCGGCAAGCTCCATTATCCCTCTTTTTACACCCTGTAATTCGTCTCCACCAGCCGGAGCAAGCAGTAAAGTAAAAATATCACAAATTTCAGAAACAATAGTTTCAGATTGTCCAACACCTACAGTTTCAATTAAAATAACATCAAACCCTGCCGCCTCACATATCTTCACGGTTTCACGAGTCCGGCGAGCTATCCCACCTAAATGAGTTTGACTCGGAGACGGCCGTATAAAAGCAGCAGGATTTCGAGCCAAGAGTGTCATTCTAGTTTTATCTCCAAGTATAGACCCGCCTGATCTGACAGAGCTGGGATCCACAGCAAGAACCGCAACACTTAACCCAAAATCAGTAAGATAGGAGCCAAAAACCTCAATGAAAGTCGATTTACCAACACCAGGTGTGCCCGAAAGACCAATCCGGATTGCTTGTTTTTCAGACTTTTTTTCAAGCAAGCTAATCAGAGAAATAGCTGATTTTCTATGATCTTCGCGTGAACTTTCTACTAATGTTATAGCCCTGGACAAGGCTCGCCTGTCCCCTGCTATTAAACTTTCAGCCATTTTATTAAAGTCAGTCATTTTGACCAGCTTTCGCTTAAACCTAAAATTGTTGGTTGACCTTATCCTGCTTTTCTTGCCTTGTTTAGCCTGAAATTATTTTGCTTAAGTAAATTATAGTTTAATGATCAAAAACAAACAAAAACTTTTCGTTGTATCTTGCATATATGTGTTGCTGTTTTCTACAAATACACTTTATGCAAAAACGGAGCGATATAGCTTTGACGTTTCTCTTTGGGGTGTAAAAGTTGGTGAGCTCGTTTACTCTATCAAACAAACATCTGATGACTATGATATTTCTGGTGTTTTAAGATCTAAAGGTTTTGCCAGAGTTATTACTAAATATAAATTTGAAGCTCAGGCACAAGGAAAGGTTGCCAATTCAAAATATTACCCCACCTCTTACAGCGAAAAATCAGATACAGGTCGTAGAAAAGAGCAGAAATCTATAATTTATCAAAAAATGATACCAAAATTAACTTCTGCAAAAGCTCCAAAACCTCACTGGGCAAAGCCAAAGTCTCAAAAAGGCACTGTAGATCCAATGACGGCTATTCATTTAATTATGAGCGATAGAATTGAAAAAACACTGTGTAAGCAAAAATTTCATCTCTTTGACGGAGCTAGGCGGATAGAAATAGTTTTATCGAAGATTAACATTGAAAAAAATTCTGGGGAGTGTCGTGGAAACTATATTCGTCAAGATGGCTACACGGATGAAGAGATGAAGGAAGGTAGAATTTTTCCTTTCACTATAAACTACATTAGGCGAGATGAAATATATGCCGTAGAGAGTTTGGAGATAAAAGCTTTACGCGGGCGGACTAAATTTACTAGACGTTAAATTATCTTGGATAAAAATTTACCCATATTCGAAGTTATAGACAAACTTACAGCTAAGTTGGCTAAAACAAAAAGAGTGGTCCTAACAGCACCGCCGGGTGCAGGAAAATCAACAGTTATTCCTATCAGTCTAAATAAGAACCCAGCCTTTTCAAAAGGGAAAATAATAGTGCTGGAGCCAAGACGTCTCGCAGTAAAGCAAGTTGCCTCGAGAATGGCGCAGACGCTAGGTGAGGAGTTAGGAAGAACAGTAGGATATCGAATTAGAGGTGAAGTTAAATGTGGTGAAAAAACAAAAGTTGAGGTCGTAACAGAAGGTATTTTAATAAGGATGATCCAAGAAGACCAACAGCTGGCAGGAGTATCCACTATAATTTTTGATGAATTTCATGAAAGGAGTTTAAACGCGGATTTAGGGCTCGCTTTTTGTTTAGAGATAGCCAGTGTTCTAAGGAATGATTTGAAAATCTTAGTTATGTCGGCAACACTAGAGATAACTGCTGTTTCCAAACTGATGCAAGGCGCTCCTATAGTCTCATGCGAGGGGAAAAGTTTTCCTGTAACGCCTATATGGCAAACAAAACCTGTAGTTCAGGATCAAATCATCGGTAAACTGATCATTGATGTCATACTAGAAGCAATTAGTAAAAACAAAGGCAGTATACTTGTCTTTTTACCAGGAGAGGGTGAAATAATTAAATTAGCATCCTCTTTAATAAATAAAGTACCAGATAATTGTCACGTATTTCCTCTTTATGGAAGATTGGGATTTAAGGATCAGCAAAAAGCAATACAGCCAATATTAGCAGGACGAAAAATTGTTCTTGCAACAAATGTCGCAGAAACTTCTTTAACCATCGAAGGAATAGAGACAGTTATAGACAGCGGTCTTTCGAAAAGGTCCATTTATGACCCAAACTCTGGTATGGCTCGTTTGGTTACCCAAAAAATATCTAAAGCAGAAGCCAATCAACGGATGGGTCGAGCGGGAAGGTTACATCCTGGAATTTGTTACAAATTGTGGTCAAAGGCCCAGGATGGTAGTTTTCCAGAGTTCTCTCCATCAGAAATTGAAAATTCAGATTTAACCCCATTTGCTTTGGAGCTTGCGCTTTGGGGTGGCAATATTAATCAGCTAGCATTGCTGACGAGGCCAAATGAGAAGGCACTTTCAGAAGCTAATAAAGTGCTCCAGATGCTTGGGGCAGTAAATGAACAATTAGAAATTACCAAAGACGGCCGCTTACTATCAAAAATACCGCTCCACCCAAGATTAGCCAGAATAATTCTTGCTGGAGGGAAAGACGCCACTTTACTTGCATCAGTTCTTTCCAATGCTGACCCCCTTAACAATATGAATAGTTCCGACATTAATATTCGAATTGCTGCCATCAAAAATTACCAAAAACAAAAGTCGGACAGCTCTTACTCACTTAGGGTTCCGATTATAAAAGGAATAATGAAAGAAATAAGCCGCCTTTCAAAACATTTAACAAATCAGTCTAACTATACAGTCGCGCAGCTTGCGGCCCTCGCATATCCTGACCGAATTGGAAAGCGCCGAAAAGGGGAAATGCCCCGATATATTTTATCAAACGGTAAAGGCGCTATAATGGTAGAAAGTGATCCTCTAAGGTCTACACCCTTTTTAGTAGCGTGCAACCTGGACGGAAACCTCCAAGAGGCTAAGCTCCGCCAATTCGTGCCTATTACTTTATCAGAAATTAAAGAATTATTTGGTAATCAAATTTTCTCAATACAAACTTGTGAATGGTCTAAGAGACAGCAAAAGGTAACTGCCTACCAGCAAGAGAAGCTTGGTCAATTAACCCTTGAAGAAAAAGTATGGCAGGATGCTCCAAGTAATATGATCATTGATGCTATGCTGGAAGGTGTGAAGCAACTTGGGTTTTTTCATTCAGAAAACGCCAAAACCTTTTTGGCTAGAGTTAAAATGGCTGGGGATAAATTTCCCGATATGTCAGATGAAAAATTAATAACCACAAGGGAAAAATGGTTAGCGCCATTTTTGAATGGTATTAAATCTGCAAACGAATGGAAAAAATTCGATGCTTTAAAAGCACTCCAGTCAATTTTAAATTGGGACGAAACACAATTACTAGAAAAATTGGCACCTACTTATTTTATTACCCCACTTGGGCGTAAAATTAAGATCACTTACGAAAATGAGTTACCCGAAATATCAATACGCATACAAGAAATGTATGGTCAGAAAGTTCATCCCAAGAGTGGGGGTATTCCCATCAGGGTAACATTCCTATCGCCTGCAGGAAGAAAGATACAAACCACTACAGACATAGTATCTTTTTGGGATAGCTCTTACAAAGATGTCAGAAAAGATATGAGAGGACGATATCCGAAGCATTTCTGGCCAGAACATCCATCAGAGTCAAAAGCAACTTTGAAGACAAAAATATGAAACTATTTGGTTATAAAATAATATACGGACCACGACTGACTATGTAAAAGGGTTTGGTTCGTACACAACATCAGTCAGGTATAATCCATACGGAGGTGAAACCGGACCACAAGCCGATCGATCCTTAGCCTCTAAAGCTTTTTTAACGTCGACTGGGTTCCAGCTACCTGCCCCTACGCGCTCTAAAGTTCCAACAAAACTGCGAACCTGGTTGTGAAGAAAACTTCTCGCTCTCAATTGAAACCTGAACTCGTCTCCAGACCAACCTTCAATACGATCAATTTTAATTTCATCTAGGGTCTTTATAGGACTTTTAGCCTGGCACATAGACGAACGAAATGTTGTAAAATCATGTTTGCCAAGTAAGTATTTAGATGCTTCTACCATCTTAGACAAATCAAGAGAATGCCCAATTTGCCATACTAAACCAGCCTCGTGAGTCGACGGAGCCCGCCGGACAAGTAGCCGAAATAAATATTTTCGTTCCAAAGCAGAAAAGCGCGCATGCCAATCTTTATCGACTAAAGCACAGTCAATTACTGCTACGGGTAGCGGTCTCAAATGAAAGTTTAATGCTTCCGAAAGCCGAAATGGTTCCCACTCTTTATCAAGATCGCAATGTGCAACTTGGCACTTTGCATGCACGCCAGCATCAGTGCGTCCAGCACCAGCTATTGTATGTTCTTTATTTTCTAAATTTGAAAGGGCTTTTTCAATTGAACCTTGTACAGAAACCTGGCTTTGCTGACGCTGCCACCCAACAAAAGGTGCGCCATCATATTCAATTTTTAAAGCATATCTGGGCATATCTGCGGATAACTCAAATCAAACTCAAAGGAAAGTAGGCAAAATTTCAAATCACCAAAATTTCAAATCACATA
>CACDPP010000008.1 GCA_902554705.1 Paracoccaceae bacterium | reverse complement strand
TGAAGAGCCGCCTGAATATCTCGTTTGTTCATTCCAGGATCGAGATGGAGATTTCCCATAGAAGATAAAAATCGAGCTAAATATTTATCAAACCTAAAGAAGGCTCCGTCTATTACTGGTACAACATCATAAGTTATATCTGAATGAACCAATCCCCAATCATTTACCGGGATCTTGGCCTGTGAAATGGGAATAACAGTACCATTCATCCATGCCGCACCAAGGCTTAAATCATTTTCCATATTTCTTCCATTTGGAGAAGTCTCAAAAACGTATAAAAATTATATCTATAACTCAATGTTTTATGTCAATTTTGAATCTTGAGATATGAAAGTGCCTATACTATCCGTAAAGTAGTAACAAAAATCTCTAATTTAAAAGGCCTGGGCAGTGAAAGATTTTCCTCAATTAAAAGGTTTTAAAGGAAGTCCTGGCCTAGTAAGGCTAATTGGTCATCGGGGAGCTCGGGGCTTAATGCCTGAAAACACTATAGAAGGCTTCGAGTTTACATTGGATATGGGCGTGACGGCATTAGAATTTGATGTGCTAGTCTCAAAAGACAATATTCCAGTAATTACTCATGACAATTATCTTTCAGGAGCCTCAACAAGAGATAATAAAGGAAATTGGCTCAAAAAAAGGGGGCCTAATATTAGCGAACTTACTTTGTCCGAGTTGAAGCAGTACGATGTGGGTGGTTTAGATGAGCACTCATCTTATCGAGAATGCTACCCCGAGCAAAAATTCTTATCTGGAGTTCGGATACCAACTCTATCAGAACTTTTAAACCTAGCTTGCTTAGCCAAAAACCAAAAACTATATCTATTACTTGAAATAAAATCTGAACCGTCGCTCAATAAAGCAAATATTGTGAAACAAATAGTACATGAAGTTCGTGAAAAAAAACTTGGCAATCGAACAGTTTTACATAGTTTTGATTGGGATTTACTGAAAGAGTGCTATAAAGTGGCGCCAGAAATTCCGCGTTCTTTTTTATCTGAGTTACCAGAAAACTCAGAAGACACTTTCGATAATACTTCTGAAGAAGTTACACCAGATTTTTGTTCTTTTAAAAGTTCTATACCGAAAGCCATTGCCGATCAAAACGGACAGATGTGGTGTCCTTATTTTAAAGACTTAACTTCTGAACTTTTGAAGGAAGCTCACGCCTTAGGTCTGCTTGTATGCACTTGGACTGTTAACGAAATTGAAGACATAGAAAATATGATTGACATTGGGGTAGACGGGATTGTCACCGATTATCCTGATCGGGTACAAGGTGTTTTTAGAAGTCGAGGCATAAGCGGATAACAACTTTCTAAAATAAATTCTAAACAAAAATGCACTATAGAGAGCTATAAAATATCAGTCTGATGTAATTCATTGCGCTGCATGAAAGTATTAAAATGAATAGTCAGTTGTTCCCTATTTATAGTTACTACGCCATAAGCTGGCGGTTCATCACAAAACTCACTATTCACGCTGTCTGAAACTAATGGAATCTGATGGTTCAAACTTGGCAAACTCGTAAAAGGTATTCCCTTCCAGATTACTGACGTCATTCGATGTACATGGCCAAAGAAAATATGTTTAATATTGTGACCATGCTTGAGCGTTTCTCCAAAATCCTCAAACTCAAAAAGCTTAATCTTATCTACATAAGGCAATCCTATATCGAAAGGAGGATGGTGCATAAAAATATAAACTGGTTGATTGCCAGCACTTATTAATTCTTCCTGTAACCACTTTAATCGAAGGCTACACATTTGACCTTCATGCGCCTCCAACCCCTCCTTTTTGGTATCTAAAAACAGAAAAATACCATTTGCGGTTCTGCGGCTATATTGCACAAAACCATTTTCGTCCTGCCAATAATCAACAAATATGCTTTGAAAAACTTTTCTGTCGTCATGGTTTCCTAGCATTAAGTAGCAAGGTAACGGAAACTCACGTAGTATTTCCTTGAGATGTCTGTAAGCAGCAGGTTCAGCAAATTCGGTCAAATCTCCTGTTATAACACAAAACTCAGCATCACTGTGCCAAGAAGTAATATCTTTAAAACAAGCGTACAGGCGTTCAGTTGGGAAACACCCGTTAATCAATGCCTTGGGAGCTCCAAGATGTATGTCAGAAACTTGTACAAACTTCATGCTTTTTAAAACTTTTCAAACCCCAATATACGTAAAGTAATAATCAAACCTTATTGACTTTTGTTAATGGCAGTCAATCATCCAGCGGAAATCGCATGCTAAGACTGAATATTTAGTCTCGACAAATTTGTTTACTATACTTGTGTAAGGAACAGAACCAAATGAAATTAGACTTTATTGAACAAGGTCAAGGTAGTGCCGTTTTACTTATCCACTCGACCGTAGCAGGAAATAAGCAATGGCGTAAATTAATAGAGTATTTATCTCCACACTATCGCATTGTGGCACCAAATCTATTTGGATACGGATCTACTATTAAATGGAATAAAGAACGAGCTCAAACTTTGAGTGACCAAGTGGATTTATTTAGAAGTTTTTTCGAGCAAAACGAAAGTGTATCGATAGTCGGGCATTCCTTTGGAGGAAGCGTGGCCATGATGGCTGCAAAAAAATATCCTGAAAAGATAAAAAAACTTGTGCTGATTGAACCAAACCCTTTTTATTTGTTGGAACATCACTCAGATCGTGACAGCTACCAAGAAGCACTAACCCTGCGAGACATTATAAAAACTAATGCGGCTAAGGAAACATGGGTACAAGCTGCAGAACAGTTTGCTGATTATTGGAATGGATCTGGGACTTGGAAAAAAATGGATCAAATACGAAGAGAAAAATTCGCAGAAGCCTTAAAACCTAATTTTCATGAATTTGATTGCGTTATAAATGAAAGAACTACACTTGAAGAATGGAGAGACGTTCTCCCACTAAATACTCATATTTTATTTAGTGAGAAAACGGTAAACTCCATTAGAAAAATCGTAACTATTTTCGAAAAAACAATGCCGAATTGGATATTTCACTCATACGGTGAAGGAACACATATGGCACCCTTGACCCATCCAAACACTGTAAACCCCATTATCCATAAAATTTTAACAGAGGCTTAAAATTTTACAGAAGATTGATCCCGAAAGGTTTTACAATGAAAGCCAGCAAAACAAAACTTAGCCCAGTGATTGCAATACAAATCAACAATGACGGCCAAAACCCAGTGAATTTGTAAATAAAGGGAAAAGCTAAAAACATCGGGAGTGTGGGAATAACATACCAAAATGTGTACCAGGCGTGATTAGCTATTTTTTCATCACTTTGCCGTTCAAAATACAGCCAAACCAGTGCCATTATGGTAATTAAAGGCAATGCACCAATTAATCCGCCAAGCTTATCATTTCTTTTTGCTACTTCTGATATTATCACAACGACCAGTACTGTGGTAAGGTATTTAGTTATAATCCAAGACAAAACGAAACCCTATTATTTTTCGAGGCTAATAAGTAACTTCATAAAAATGAGCCAATGAACCATCATTTAGCTTATAACTTTGCAACGAAATCGATCATCGCCGACTTTCCATTGTGACCAGGACCTTCTGATATTGTAGCCTCATATTTTTCTAGTAAATGAATTTCTGAATTAGCAAACGAACGAGTAAAAGTTGCTTCTGTATACATTAAAGATACGTCCTTTGGCCCACCAGTTCCATAATGTATTTGCTCCGGAGTATATCCATGGATCAATATCGTCCCACCTTTTTTCGTCGCTGAGCGGAATCCCATAAATGCTTCTTCAATTAAGTCAGGTGGGATAAATTGAAAACATATGCCGATAATATTGTCATACTGTTTTTTTGACCAATCAATATCAAAAAAGTTTTCCAACTTGAAATGTACTTTTAAATTGTGACTATCTGCCAATGCTTTAGCCTTTTGCTGAGCAACTATCGAGCTATCCGAAGATGTAACTTTGAACCCTTTTTTCGCAAGGTAAACTGAATTTCGTCCCTCGCCATCTGCAATTAATAACGTTTCACCGCGCGGAACTAAGTATTCCTCATTTCGCAACAGCGCTTGAGCTGGCTTTTGACCAAACAAATAGTCATCGATTGAATACCGCTCGTCCCAATCCATTCTACATCTCCCGCAATGCCACCTACTCAAATATTATTTTTTAAATGTCAAATTCCAGTTATAAAATAAATTTATCTTCGGGAAGCCAAAACAACGAAAGTGGAACTGAACATTATAGACGATGACCCTGCTGATCAAAAAAATGCACATGTTCAAGTATTGGGTTAACTGACACTTTTTCATCAATCATATATTGCTCTGAACCTTCCACACGAACATTTATTGTTCCTAGATCTCCACAATTGACAAAAATAAAACAATCAGCACCTAAATATTCGATAACTGATACACTTCCCAAAAAGCCTTTTTTTTGAGCACGCTGAAGAGTAAAGTGTTCAGGCCTAACTCCAATATTTGCAGCCTGCTTGTTTTTGATTAAAACCTCCAAAAACTTGTCGTTTTTTATGACACTTTCTGCTACTTGTCTGGAAATAATGTTCATTTTCGGGGAGCCAACAAATTGCGCTACGAATAGATTAGCCGGTTGCTCGTATAATTGTTTTGGTGTCCCAATCTGCGCTATTTTTCCAGATTCTAGTACTACTATTCTGTCTGCAAGAGTCATAGCCTCGACTTGGTCATGAGTTACATAAACCATAGTGGTCTTCAAAGTCTGATGTAGCCTTGCTAACTCCAAACGCATTTCCACTCGAAGAGAGGCATCAAGATTTGAAAGTGGTTCATCAAAAAGAAAAGCAGTGGGCGCTCTAACAATAGACCGACCAATAGCAACGCGTTGCCTTTGCCCACCAGAAAGATCCTTGGGTCGACGATCAAGAAAATCTTCAAGTTTCAATATTTGTGCAGCTTGGCCAACTTTATCATCTATCACTTCCTTTTGAGTTCCCGCGACCTTTAGACTGAAACCCATGTTCTCACGAACAGTCATGTGTGGATAAAGGGCGTATGACTGAAAGACCATAGACAATCCACGTTTTGATGGGGGTTGGTCGGTTACATCATTACCATCTAGAATAATAGAGCCACGAGAGGTTTCTTCCAAACCACCAATCATTCTCAGAAGTGTGGACTTACCACAACCCGAAGGTCCGACTAAAATAATGAACTCACCGTCCATTATTTCTAGATCAATTCCCTTAATAACCTGTAATTCATCAAACCACTTTTCGATGGAGTTGAGTTTTATGGAACCCATCACTTTTCTCCAACACTTGGTGAAGCCCAAGCCAGCCAAACAGCCGCTGTCCAAGAAAAAGCCTCTCCACCACCGGGTGCACCTGTCTTTGGATGAAAATATTCAGCAAACCCATTCTGGCTGATTAAGTCCCTCGTTTTCGATCGCAATATTTCAGCCTCTTTTTCATAACCCATATCAGACAAACCTAAACCAATCAGCGCATTCAAAACGGGCCAAGTAGGTCCACGCCAATATCTTAATCCATCAAATTTATTAGATCTACTATCGAGGCTTGGAATTGGATAAAGATTATCAACTAAAGTTCTTTTTAAAATATCCAACATTTTTTCGTCACTTATACCAGCATACCAACATAGAAACGATGCACTCGTAAGGTATCCAGTGTGTTCTCCACTTTTCAGATTAATGGCATTAAAATGTTTAGTTTCTGGGTGGCGAAGAGACTCACAGCCCATTTCTAATGTTGTGCTCCAACGATCGATTTCCTCGGCAGGCAAACCGAGAGATTTATTCATAAAAGCCAAATCTTTATTAGCTCTCAACAGTATAAAAGTTAGTGTTGGATCTGCAACTGCAAATGGTTGTTCCTCAACCATACGCGCCTCATCCCAACCTAATCGATTTCCCCTCTGTACAAGCCAGAGATAGCGGTCATAATCTTCCTTCGTGGGCCTCATAGAAGGATCTACGTGACTGGTATCACGTCGTTTATATTCCCCTATACCTTTTGGAATAATCATAGCCATAGCACTATCCCAGTCTGCGCTATTGTCTCTACCAGCCTCCCATGGATGTGTAACGACAACTGCTCCTTTTGGAGACAAACGCCAATCCATAAACCACTTATGCCATGCTTTGATTTTCGGTAGCAGTGATAGTAAATGATCCGTACCAATTTGCTGATCTTTTTCCCAGATTGCTCTAATAAAAGTCGCTGCAACAGGTGGCTGGCTTATGCCACTGGAAGAAATTGGTCCAATTCCTTCCGTACCCCAAACCTTTGGTCCCGGGAAATAATCTGGATCATCTTGGCGAAAAAGTATATGAGGTAGCATCCCGTTAGGCCATTGCCCAGCGAAGAGTGTTTCAATTTCTCGCCAAGCTCTTTTGGTATCAAAAACCGAAAAGCCCCAAGCAGCAAAAGCACTATCCCAGTTCCACTGATAAGGGTAAAGGCCAGCCGTAGGTATCGTATAACCACCTTTATCGTTTCCCTCCAAAACTTCTTGGGCCTTTTGGTCAAGAAAGATCTTTTCTTTTCTCATTATCCTTTCACACCCCCCACAGCCAAGCCTTTGGTCATAAAACGCTCCAATGCCAAGAACAGGACTAAAATTGGCAGAGTGGAAATTACAGCTCCCGCCATAAGATGTTGCCTGGGCACTTCAGAGGAGTCTAGTGATGCAACACCTCTAGTAAGAGTAAATATAGCAGGATCATCCAAGAGCATCAGTGCCAGTAGAAACTCATTCCAAGCAATCATAAAAACATACAAGCTAACAGAAGCAAGAGCAGGTAAAGCTAATGGTAAAGTAATGCGCCTGATTACCGAGAAACGGGAAAGGCCATCCATCAAGCCTGCCTCTTCAATCTCGGCTGGTAGACCCCGGAAATATCCCTGTAACATGTACAGAGCAACGGGTATTGTGGTTACGGGGTAGATCAGTACGATACCTATCAAAGTATTGCGCAGACCTGCCATTGAAAAACCTATGTAGATAGGTAAGGCGAGAACAATCATCGGCACCATATAGATTAGTAAAATCGTTTGACTGAAAACTGAACGGCCTTTGAATTTAAGTCGAGCAACAGCATAAGCACCTGGGATTGCAAATGCCAAAGTTATTATAACAGTTAGTACGGAAACAAAGAGACTAGTCCAAAGATAAGTACCAAAGTTGAAATCAGTAAACAACTCGTAATAACTCCTGAAAAGTCCCAAACCTTTTGAAAAATCAATCCCAAAATTCAATGGGTTTAAAAGTAGTTCTTGCTGGCTCTTCAAGCTGGTCATTATCATTACGTAAAATGGAATAAAGACTGCAACAGTGAAAATTATAAAGCCCACACCAGTAAGGAACCTTATAATGGAAGTTTCGAAGTCAAACCTATCAACCTTTCCAGGTTCTAAGCCTTTCAACATAGTTGCTAAAGGGAGCACTAGAACCATCGAGAAAATTGTGTAGGTCAGTATTTTTTGCAGTCTTGTTGCATCCTCTGAAATCCAGATTATTTCTTTATTCGGAAACTCAAGTAAAAAGCACGCAAATATCGTAAAAAGAATAATTGTAGACTTACTTTTAAAGTACAAAATTAATAAGCCTGCTATCACCCCTAAAGCAGCAGAATTGGTTAAATTCGGTTTAAACGCCATTCCAGTCAAAAATGACATAGCCACCGAAACTAAAACTGATATTACTATACTCCACATTCCACCAAGGCAGAGCGCAAGAACATAACTGTTTCTACTCAAATTCAAAGGCCCTCCTCCCGATTGAAAAAACGAAAGAAAAAAATTGAAAAGAAAAGTAGAAAGATAAAAATCACAACGGCCACTGCAGCACCGGCACCTATATTTGAAACTGCAAAGGCCTGTTCGTAAACGTTGACAGTGAGGGTCCTAGTATCTGCTGACCCTCCGGTCAGAAGAAAAATGTCATCAAATTTGTTGAACGTCCAAATAAAACGCAACAAAAATAAAATGCTCAAAATCCCCATAAGGGTTGGAAGGCTAAGATACCAAAAAATCTGAAAGGGACTGGCCCCATCCATGTCTGCGGCTTCGTACATTTCAACATCAATGGCCTGCATTCTTGCAAGAATAAATAAGAAGGAAAGTGGAAAATAGCGCCAGATTTCAAATACTGTAACCATAATCAGTGCATAGGGCTTTTGCCCAAAAAAATTAATTGGGGTGTCTACAACTCCCATTTGCACCAACAACGCATTAATTGAGCCAGAAAATGGATCAAAAAGTATAACCCAAGCAAAAGCCACTGCAATCACTGGCGCGACATATGGGAATAAGTACAGCCCTCGGATCAAACCTTTTCCCCGAAAATCTATATTCAGCAGCAAGGCTGTAAACAAACCCACCACTAAAGCACCAATTGTTCCAAAAACGGTATAAAACAATGTAGCGTATATGACTGTCCAAAATTCAGCAGAGTCAAATACATGTACAAAGTTTTTTAGAGTAAAGTTAAAATTTGTGAGGATATTTTCTCCTCGACCAGTTACCTTAGCAATACTGTCAGTGATTTTTAAATTATTACTGAAATAATCTTGTTTTGCTATGACTCTGATCTCGAGAGTTTCACGTTGACCTCCTTCAAATGCGCCAAGACTGCAATTTAAATTCTTTCCTTTTAAGGAACAACGTTTGTCTACCGCAATAACTTCAAGACTTGACGGGATTTCATCCGCCAATGTTACTCCAAAAATAGGATCCTTTTGGCTTGAGTTCCGAATTTTGTAACGAATTATAGCAGCGTCGCCTGATTGCTTTGGCTTTCCTCTAAGTTGTTCTCGCACCAGAGCACTTGCCGGGCGCAGATCTTCGAGAGCAATTGGTTTAAAACTAATCCAAAATATCGCCATCAGCGGCAAAACAATAACGAGTGCCACTGACAAAATTGTTGGAAGCAAAAGCGTCCAGGCAAATCTAGCCTCTCGTCTAGAAAGCGGCCCTAGAGTTTTAGGTGCAGCATTTTGCATTTAAGATCCACACAGAATTTATTTTATTGAATAGAAAGGTAGGTTTAGGTAGCACTAACAGTGCTACCTATTATATTATTGAATTGAACTCAATTACTCAATCTTCGCCAATTCAGCATTCATATTAGCAACAGCAGTTGCGGCATCAATTTCTCCATCAATATGCTGACGCACAATGCGGTTGATAACTTGACTGTTGATTATTTTTGAAGCCAATCCTAGTTGACCCTCAGAAACACCCCACCTTTGAGCAACTCCTAAACCAGCTACTATGTTTTCAATTACATCTGCATCATAGAGATCAGAAAGTGGTGCGCGACGATCAACCCCAACATCTAACTTAGACCAGCCATCTATAAACTCAGACGGGTTAGCGGATGTTCCATTTCGGCTTGGGAATTTACCTTCAGGCGCAATCGCCAACGTAGACATATATCCATCACTTACCGCAAATTTGACAAAATCCTGTGCAGCTTCTGTATCCGCATCAGAAGTAATGCCAAAATAGCTTGAGGCAGCCCATGCTGCGCCTTCAGGATTAGATGGACCTGAAAAGTTGGTGATAAAACCCGTAGCCTTTGCAAGCTCTCGAGACGTTGGATCATCATTCACGGTAGGTGGAGCAGAGTCTCTTAAACCAGCCAACTCATCCATGATAAAAGGAGACCAGATAATCATTGCAGCTTTACCGGCAAAGTAAAGTTCGCGTGATTGTTTCCAGAATAGCTCACCCGCTGGAGATGCTTTGGCTATCGTTTTATAAAATTCCAGAGCTTCAATAGTTTTCTTCTCATCAAAACCTGAAAAACCATTTGCATCTACTGGTGTTGCTCCATTCGCCAAAAGAACATGCTCTAAAACTTGGCTCATAAAGTTTTCGTCAACTTTTGTTGCTGCCACAAAACCATACATTTCTGGTGGATTGTGTAGTTTTTCCAAAGCTGTAACAACGCTCGAATAGCTTGTTGGTGCTGCCAGTCCCTCAGCTTCGAACAAATCTTTTCGATAAACTACCATCTGGGTCCATCCATCCACTGGAACGCCAGCTATGCCATTCGGCGTGGCTGCCATACTTATCGGCCCAGGAGCAAATGTATCCGCACCAAGATCATCAAGTACTTCTTGTGCAGCTTCTGCGTCCAAAATACCCGCCTCGGCCCAAGGCAATGCGAATGAAAGTGGATAATATATTACGTCAGGTAGATCCCCAGCTGCGAAGGCCGCCGTTGCACGGGTACCGTAATCACTTTCCTCTACTGGTATCATTTGCACTTTGACACCTGTTGAAGCCTCGTAATCTGCTGCCATCTTTTGTTGGCGCTCAAGGCGTGCTGGCTGAGTCTCAGTTGTCCAAACGCGTATTTCTTGCGCAATGGCTGATGTCGCAGTTGCAAGCAGTGCGATCGTTGAGACAGCCCCGGCTATTTTTAGTCTCAAGTTCATAACTTTCTCCCCTTTGGTTAGAAATTGTCAATTAACGAATTAATCACCTCAAAATTTGAAATTAAATTTGCAAAATGTACTATTTATGTTGATATAACGTTATACCACATGTCAACATTTTTTTTGGAGCATTGTGTCTGAACGTAAATAGATTAAATAAATCAAATGAATAAAGACAAATGAATAGGTAAAAAAATAGCTTCGAAATGAAAATTAAAGGACGAACAACATTAAAAACTCTAGCGAAAGCATCTGGAGTGTCTGTGGCAACAGCAAGCCAAGTTATTCGTGGTGTAGGTAGAATTTCAGAACACACACGGAAGCGGGTGTTGTCTACAGCTGAAAAAATGAACTATATTCCCGACGGCCGTGCAATATCTATGCGCTCAGGTGAGCGACCTGAAATTGGCATGATTATTCAGGAACTTGCAAATCCTTTTAATGCAGAAGTTGTCAGCGGTGTTAGTGATTACCTAGAGGGGCATGGGTATTTTGTTTCCGTGCTAGATGCGCGAAATGATATAGAACGGCAAAAACGAAATATTGAAGCCTTTATTAGAAGCGCTCGCGGAGGACTTATTTGGGTTCCAGCCCATAACACACCCTCAAAAACCGTCGAACTTCTTCGAAATTACAGTATCCCAACGATAACGTTTCTGCGCCAAATTAAAGGGGCCGATTTTGATCATATTGGGATAAAAAATACAGAGGGAACAGAGATAGCAACGGATTACTTGATTAATTTAGGCCATACTAAAATTGCTTATTTTGGAGGTGATACAAATTCTGATGTCAGACAAGATCGGGTGCAAGGATATGAACTTTCTTTAAAAAAACATAGTATTGCTTGGAAAGTAATTTGGGCTTCTGAGGATACAAAGCAGTCTGGTGTGGGAAGATTGCATGATTTGTTATCTGCACACCCCGACGTTACAGCTTTAGTCTGCAATGGGGATATGGTCGCCCTAGGCGCCTGCCTAGCGCTGCAATCTAAAGGCCTGCAACCAGGTAAGGATGTATCAGTTATAGGCTTTGACAATGTTATGGATGCAAAACTCGTTACACCAAGCCTTACAACAATGGCAGTAAATCCTTACAGAATGGGTCAAATTCTGGCAGAAACAATACTCAAGCGAATAAATGAGACTGAACACCCACAAATCACATACTTTAATAATCCCGAATTGATAATAAGAAGCTCAGTTGGGCCCACTGAAGTCGCAAAGTGATATACGTCATCCCTCTTTAAAATGGTAAGCTGTTTCGCGACCTATTCCGGCTGATTTTGCCGCCAGGCATTCAGTTCAGTTTCGTCCCAAAAGCCCAGATAGACACCGTCTTCGGCATCATCGTGACACCGGCCTGTTTCAATCTCCTCGTCCGATATGGTAACCCTCGTGTGTTGCTGCCGTGCCCACGCAAACATCATCTCACGCATCCGCTCAATCTGTTTTTGATGTTTTTTGCTCTCGCCGAGGTCCACCACCTCTTCTGGATCGGTTTCTAAATCATAAAGCATAGGGCGGTGTCCTTCGACCCAGATGAATTTCCATCTTCCATCAAAAACCATGGTAAGGCCGCAAGACTTGGCGTCTTTGGACAGTTGCCGCAAATACGGGCGAGCAGAATAGTCGTATTCCGAGATCACAAAAGCTCGGGGCGTTTGCCCGGTATCATATATCTCGGGCAGCAGCGAATGCCCTTCGAGAATATGATCAGGCACCTCGCCACCCGCAAACTCCAAAAAGGTTGGAACAAGGTCAATCGACTCAGTAAGAGATTGGCTAATAGAGCCGCGTGTCGCATCTGCCTCCTCTGACGGGTCGACAATAATTAACGGGATTCGAGCAGAAGCGTCGTGGAACAGTTCTTTCTCTCCCATCCAATGATCGCCAAGGTAATCACCGTGGTCAGAAGTGAACACAATCATCGTATCGTTTATCTGACCGCTTTCTTTAAGATAGGACATCAAACGCCCGATTTGATCGTCAATTTGCGTGATCAGCCCCATATAGGCTGGAATTACCGCCTCGCGTACATCATCTCGGCTGAACGCGCGGCCATAGCGATAATCGTAATAGGCAGCCATCAAAGGGTGAGGATCCTGACGCTCTAGGTGTGAGCGGTTTACCGGAATGATGTGCTCAGGTCCGTACATGTCGTGATAAGGCGCTGGCACGATATAGGGCCAATGGGGTTTGATGTAAGACAGATGCAGGCACCAGCTCTCGTCTTTTGCCTGTTCCATGAATTCAATCGCACGAGTGGTGGTATAGGGCGTTTCACTATCTTCATTCTCCACTGCCGACGGTTCAGAAGCATGTTTCAATAGCCAGCCAGAAAGGATTTCCCCATCTTCACCACGCCCAGAATTGGCCCAATGATGCCAAGGGTTTTCTCCGTCATAGCCTTTATTGGCCAAATGATGGTTGTAGTGGCTTGGCTGTTTCTTGGCTCCGTCGGGGACGACCCCATCACAGCGATCCCAAACCTCAAACCCGCCTTCCACGAGCAACGCGCCAATAGCGGTTGTGGCTTCAATGCCCAGCCGTTTCATGCCTTCCCAGTCAGGCGTGGCGTGGGACTTCCCACACAAAACGGTGCGCATACCCAAAGGACGCAGATGATCGCCCAATGTCATTTCGCCCACGCGCAAAGGATGTTCGTTCCACAACGATCCATGCGAGCGTGTATAGCGGCCTGTATAAAAGCTCGCCCGACTGGGGCCACAAATCGGGGATTGCACATAAGTGCGGTCGAAACGAACGCCACGTGCTGCCAAGGCATCAATATTTGGTGTGCGGATGTGGGGATGCCCTGTGCAACCAAGATAGTCGTACCGCAATTGATCACACATTATAAACAGAATCTTTTGGGGCATCAGTGGCTTACCTCATGAATTTAGCCGACAAAGCGGGGTAACTTTCGCAGTCCAGATGTCACTGGATAACCTAGTTTTGTGTAGTATAGAAAATATCGTTTTTATATCAAAATAAAAAATCTACAGAGAGGCAATTTGTCGAGTTTTCGAACATTTTAATCTTCGAACACGGTATTTTTTATAGAGATGAATTAAGACTTGGGCTATTCAAAGAAGGTGGCGTTGCGACCACCCACCACGATGTCGAACCGGTACCCTTCATCGACGTCCAAATCTGATGTTTCATAGGGTTTTCCAATGTTGTTTTCAAACCCATCTCCCATTAGAATCGCCATCGGATCCGATGCATTATTGGGTTCGTCGGGAAAATACATTTGTGTAATCAGCCGCGCAGAGCCACCGCTGACCGAGAGGTGAATATGCTTAGGCCGCCAGCGTCCAATGTCTGGCCGTGCCAGATAAGCGCCGGGACTAATGGTCCAAAAGCAGTAATTACCGTCTTCGTCAGTCACCACGCGACCCATGCCAAAAAAGTTTTCATCTAGCTGCAGCCCAGAGGCGTCCTCAACATGGCGATACCGGCCATGGTGGTTGGCGTTCCAAATTTCGATAAGCGCATCACGGATGGGCGTTCCGTTTTCATTTCGCAGCGTTCCTTTCACCTCGATGGGCGTTCCATCGCCACGGGGACGACCGGGGGCGATGCGGGTCATGTCCCACTCATGGGTCCGCATGACATAGCGAGCTGGCACAACAGGAACAAAGCTCTCTCTCGCCACGCTTGGGATCAGGCGCAGAGGTTTGCGCGGGGTCCGCTGATCCGAGGTGTTGTCAGTTGGGCCAATGCCAAGTTGGCGTCCAAATTGGGTCATCTCTCTTGTCCTTTCAGCTCTCGAAATCGTCAAAGAAGGGCGTCTCATTTGCCCCAGCCATAACGATATCTAAAAGGTAAATTTCGGCCCCACCATCCGTATGCCCACCGTGGCGCGCAATAAGGCGCGCTTGATCGTCAGTGCCCAAAGACTTCAGCACAGGGTCAGTCTCATTGGCCTTATGACCCTCAAAGAAAACCTGCGTAACGATGCGGCTGATACCGTCGGAAAACAATGTAATGGTGATGTTAGGTGCACGATTATCAGACGCGCCTGGCATGATGGTGCAGAACTTATACTCTCCACTGGCGCTGCGCAGGCGGCCATAGCCGTTGAACCAAGGATCAAGATCTGGATGCCCTAAATTATCAGGCGAGTTGTAGATGCCCTTTGCATTCGCCTGCCAAAACTCCATTAGAACCCCATTGGCCAGATTACCGTGGCGGTCCAAAACGCGCCCGCACAAAATAATATGCTGACCGCTTGGAGCCCCAACGATGCCCGGCCCGAGAACCGTGAGATCCTCAAGGCTCTCGTCTTGAAAATAGATTGGAAAAAACGGCCCGCTTGTATCTTCATTGGTTGCTTTCAGCAGGTTGGACCCATTATCTTGCGTCATGCGGTTTCTCCGTTTCCTTATTGAATGCCAATTGTTTTGTATATAAAACATCAATAATCGGTAAATTGAAAGTCTGACGAATTTTGTGAGTGAATCTGCCAACCATGATATCTACTTCGTCCCTGGGCTGCATCGCGGTCTACGTATACTTGAAATTCTTGGTGCGGCCAAGACTCCTATGTCGCTGAGCGAAATTGCCCGCGCTATGGACTTGAGCCGCTCTTCGGCCTTTCGTCTGGTATATACACTGAGGCAAATGGAGTTTCTTAAAGACGGCGAGCAAAAGAATACCTATACCTTGGGGGCAAAGGTACTTAACCTTGGCTTTGCCTATCTGAGCAACCAGCCAATTACCAAGATTGCGCGCCCTTTGCTGGCACAGTTGCGGGATACGACGGGTGTCAGCACTCATTTGAGCGTTCTTGAGGGGCATAATGTGCTATATCTTGGCAGCCATCAGGCTCGTACAGGTTTTGTCTCAAACATGGTCACGGGTACGCGGGTAGAAGCCTATGCCACCGCAATCGGTTGGTGCCTTTTGTCGGGGAAAAGCGAAGCCGAACTAGCAGCTTTTTGCAAAGGTCTGGATATGCCCCCAATCACCAAACACACGCCCACAAGTTTCCAGATGCTTAAGGCCCGGGTCGATCAGATGCGGACAGATGGCTTCGTAGTCTCCCATGGATTCCGAGAACCTGGAGGTTCCAGCATTGCGGTTCCAGTTTGGGATCAAGCGGGCAAGGTTGTGGCCTGTGTAAATCTGTCTGGCCCAGATAGCGGTTTTGATTTTGATAAACTCAAGAGCTTTTACTTGCCCGAGACCAAGGCAACAGCACTGCGTATCTCGCGCGAGTTAGGATATGAAGGCTCCAACTGACATGCAGCACAGCCCAAGAATGCTACGTTCCTCATAAGGCGAGCGCTGTCTCTATTGCCTGAGTGATCAGATCGCAGATGGTCTCTATCTCTTCACGTGTTGAGGTATAGGCAGGGGCAAGTAACACATGATCGCCTTGCGTTCCATCGGCACACCCTTGAGAGGGGTAGCACATTAAGCCCAGATCAAGCGCTATTTTTTGTATCTTTGGGGCAAGGCCAAGAGTCGCATCAAACGGCTTTTTGGTTGCGCTGTCCTCCACTAGTTCTGCAGTCCAGAAAAGGCCACGTCCGCGAATATCTCCAACATGAGGGTTTTGGCCAAGCCGGGTTTGCAGGCCCTCGCGCAACTGCTCGCCGCGCATACGGACATTTGACAACAGGTTATCTTCTTCAATCACTTGTTGCACGGCCAATGCACCGGCGGTGGCGATGGCGTGGGACATATAAGTATGACCGTTCCAAAGCGTTCCGCTGCCATCCTTTATAGTGCGAATGACATTTTCCGCCGCCATGACGGCTGCAATCGGCTGATAGCCAGCCCCAAGGCCCTTTGCCAAGGTAGTAATATCTGCGGCGATGCCTTCTTGCTGTAATGCAAATAGGCTGCCAGTCCGGCCCATGCCACACATCACCTCATCCGCAATAAAAAGGATGCCATAAGTGTCACAAATCTCGCGGATGCGTTTGAAGTATCCCATAGGCGCGGGCTGCGTTCCGAGTGACGCACCGACGACAGGTTCTGCCACAAATGCCATGACAGTCTCAGCGCCCAGCCTCTGGATTTCCTCTTCCAAAAGGTTCGCCATACGCAGGGCAAAATCCGCTTCTGCCTCTCCTTCGCGCTGCATACGGTACTCATAAGCCGCGTCGATATGACTGACATTCATAAGTAGTGGCTGAAACGGTTCACGCCGACCTGCGTGCCCACCAGTAGCCAAAGCACCAAGTGTGTTACCGTGATAGGATGGCGCACGGGCAATGATATTGCTCCGTTTGGGTTCGCCGCGTTCTAAATGGTACTGGCGGGCCAGTTTAAGCGCCGCCTCCATCGCTTCGGACCCGCTTCCCAGATACATAATGCGACCCAGTCCGGTTCCTTTAGGTGCGCGATCGATTAGAAACTGTGCCAGCTCTTCTGCTGGTTGGTTGGTAAAGAAACCACTATGGGCAAAGGCTATATTATCCAATTCAGCCTTTAACGCTCCGCGCACCTTTGCATTATCATGCCCCAGACAGGATACAGCAGCTCCACCGCATGCATCCAAATAGCGCTTTCCAGCATCATCAATTAAATAGTTGCCCTCCCCCCCCAACAGCAGTGGGTGGAGTTAATTCTAAGGTCCGATGTAGTATGCTGGACATTACTCATATTCCGTCTTGCATGCTGAACTAAGTTTTGTATATAAAACAACAGGGCAGAACTCAAGTCTATTTCTTGGTAAGTTCACTCGTCAGGAGACTACCTTTGAACGGCGCATTGCATGGCATAAAGATCATTGAGGTTTCACAGGTTCTCGCAGCCCCATTCTGCGGTTATCAATTTGCCTTGCTTGGCGCTGATGTGATCAAGGTGGAGATCCCAGATTTGCCAGATTGCGCACGAGGTCGCGGCCCACTTTCAACGCTCAATGATAAAGGTGTTGGACTGACCTATCAAGTTCAGGCCAGCAACAAGAAATCCCTAGCACTGGATATTCGCACAGAACGGGGACGCGAAGCACTGTTGCATATCGTGAAGGACGCGGATGTCTTCATAGAAAACTATGCAACCGGCACATTGCAAAACCTTGGATTGGGTTACGACGATATCAGGACCCACAATCCCAAAATAATTTATTGCGCGATGACAGGCTATGGTGATGAAGGTCCCAAGGCGTCCAAGGGAGCTTATGACAATACTATTCAAGCCGCCTCTGGTACGGTCGCGCAATGCAATGGCGTGAAGCCAGGGTTATCGTTTGTGGATTATGCGGCTGGGTACTCAGCCGCCTTTGCAATTGCCGCAGCACTCTTGCAACGCCAGCGGACTGGCGAGGGCTGTTTTATAAGCGCCTCTATGCTAGAGGTGGCTTTGAGCCTAATGGCCCCCGAGGCCGCGGCTAAACAGGTGGCGCCAGATGCACCTAAACGTTTTGAAGCTGGTCTTCAGACCTATGAAACCGCCGAAGGTACTTTGATTTTAGGGGCCTTTAAGCCGTCCCAATACCGCAAGCTGGGGACTTGTTTCAAAGATCTTGGGTATGATATACCTCTCCTAGCTGACATACAGACTTGGGAGGATGTTTGGATGCACTCCGATACAATGCGTTCGGAGATGAGCGAAGTGTTGATGCAAAAAAGTGCGGCGACTTGGCAAAAGCACTTTGAACTCAGCGATATTCCTGCCGAGCGCGTTGCCACCTTAGAAGAGGCCGTTTCTGCGAACCAAACCTTGGCCCGTGGTTACTTTAAGCCTTCACCGGTTGATGCAGATATTACCTTGCCACTTGCGGCATATCACATGAGCCAAGGTGGCCCAAAATTAACTATTGCACCGCCAGTGTTGGGACAGCACAGCCGGAACATCTTGGAAAGTGCAGGGCTTAGCCCAGCTGAGATTGACAGACTATTCGCAGAGGGAGTGGTGGTATGACCTTTAAGCTGACTGCGGTTCCAGCCTTTCGTCTTCCAGAAGAATACCGCCACATGGGCGAACCATCGGCCTGGGCTAAGATGACCCGCCCCGGCCAATCCATGCACTCATTCCTTGAGGCTGCTTTCTTTGACGCGGACGGCAACCTGTGGCTATCAGACGTCCCTTATGGTCGAGTATTTAAAGTTTCCCCAGAAGGGGATTGGTCATTGGCCCATCAGATCGATGGAGAACCGCATGCCATGCGTATTGCGCCAGATGGGAGGCACATTGCAGTTGATTATCGTCATGGTCTGATCGAGTTGACTGGGCAAAGTGATTTCAAAGTGCTGAGCACTGGCCTTGGATCCCAACCCTATTTGGGGCTCTCGGACATGGCCTATGCACCCGATGGCGCGCTTTGGTTTACCGACAGTGGTCGCACCTCACTCAGCGACCCCAAGGGCCGCGTCTATTGCCTGTCACCGGGTGGCGTGTTGCGGTTGGTGCTTGACTGTTTGCCTTATTCCAATGGAATTTGTTTCTCGCCTGATGGCGCTTGGGTCTATGTGGCAGCTACCCGGGCCAATCAGGTTTGGCGGCTTTCATCAAATCTGCCAACTACCGGCCAACCCATGGTTGGCGTATTTTTACAATTGTCTGGAGGACTAGGCCCCGACGGGCTTGCCACTAATGAGCAAGGCTGGTTGACAGTTGCGCAGGCGCAGGCTGGACGGGCCTATGTGTTCGATGCACTTGGCGATCCAATCGCAGAGGTACGCTTGCCCGAGGGGCTCTGGACCACCTCCGTGACCTTCCACCCGGACGACCAGTCCAAACTTTATATCGTCGATGCCCAAACCGGCACCATATTTGTCGCTAACATTCCTCAATAATGGATTAACCCATGAAAAAAGAAGATCTTCACGGCTATGTGCCAGCCATTGCAACCCCCTTCAACCAGAAGGGCAAAATCATGGACGATGCCTTTACCGAACTGTTTGAATTCCTGATCAACCGTGGTGCCACCACGATTTGCATTGCAGGAGACAACGGCGAAAGCTGGGCGTTGAATGCCGCTGAACGCGGTTATCTGGTGCGCCTTGCGAAAGATATTGCCAAAGACCGTGTTAAGGTGATGATGGGGATTTCAGCGCCTACGATTGATGCGTCGCTTGCTTACGTAAGAACCGCTGAAGAAAACGGAGCAGATGTTCTTCTGTCCATGCCTCAGACTTATGTGCTCAAAGCCTCCGAGGCCGAACTGATGGCACGCTTCGATAAGGTTTCTGCCGCGACGAACAAGCCGCTCGTACTCTACAACTCACCTCGCCGTATGGGCTTTTCCTTGAACGTAGATCAGACTGAAACCCTTATGAATAACCACAACATAATCGGGATTAAAGAAAGTCAGCGCGATTTCTTCTATCACACACATCTGCTGGAGCGGCTTGGCCAAAAGATGTCCATCATGACTGGCCCTTGCCACTATATTATGCCTGCTTTTGCACTAGGCGCCAAAGGCTTTATCGCCACAGGGCCTGAATTCACCGATCTAAAACCCTCCAAGATGGCCGCGGTTGGTGCGGGCGTGCCGGATGAAACGTATCGCAAAGCGCATTATCAGCTGACAGTACTCTACGAGATGCTAATGAGCACAGCGACATGGCCTGCCGCCTTTAAAGCGGCGCTAAACCTCATCGGCCAGCCAGCCGGAGTGCCAAGGGATCCAGTGTTGCAAGCGACCCAGGCCGATATCGACAAGATCAAGCGCTGCTTTGACCGGTTGGGTATAAGCTACATATGATCCGACTTGCACCAGACCAATCCGCGCAAATCAGGCGCACTGAAAAGGTAGAATTCACCTTTGATGGTACAGCTATCTGGGGGCATGCAGGGGAAAGCCTTGCTGCAGCTTTGATCCGGTCAGGGCGCTTACACCTGCGCGACGCGCCCGAAGATACTGACCCGCGCGGCGCGTTTTGTTTGATGGGCCTTTGCCAAGAATGTCTGGTTGTGCTGGAGGGGCAAACAGTCGAGAGCTGCCGTATAGAATTACAGCCAGGCATTGATGTTACTTCTTTGCGGTACGGCGCAGATGGCTGATCTGATTGACATTCTGGTGGTTGGCGCAGGCCCGGCTGGGGGCAATGCGGCTCTAGCGGCAGCACGTCACGGCAAACATGTGGTTTTATTGGACGAACAAGTAAAACCTGGCGGTCAGATCTGGCGGGCCAAAGACAGCTCGATTCTGTCGGCGCCACAAACGCCAGAAAGCTCTGCCGGAGATGCCTTACGCGCGCAGATCACAAAAGCACAGATTGACCACCGCGGCAGCACCCGTATTTGGCAAATCGAGCGGCAAACCGAAGGTTGGGACGTTCATGTCCTGAGGGATGGCCAGGTGGAGCGGCTGACCACCAAGACGCTGGTGTTGGCAACCGGCGCGCACGAGTTTGTGCAACCAATTCCAGGTTGGACAAAACCTGGCGTTTTCGGCTTGGCAGGCGCAACCGCACTTTTTAAACAAAACTTAAGCCCACCAGGGCAGCGCACCATCGTTTCTGGGACGGGGCCATTGGTTTTCTTTGTCGCTTCGGAAATCTGTCGTTTGGGTGGTACGGTGGCAGCAGTGGTCACTCCAAATACAAGGCGTGATTGGGTTGCAAAATTACCAGCCTTGGCGAGACGTGTCGATTTGGCTTTGCGGGGCGCCCTTTGGATAGTCCATCTTATGATGGACCGCATCCCAATTTTTTGGGGTTGTTCTGTTGTCTCGGTCGAAGGCGTGGCTCGAGTTGAAAGTGCTGAGATACAGAAACTGGATGCCAATTGGGCTCCCAAAGGTGAGACTTGGAGCATAGACGCGGATAGCCTGTGTTTGGGTCACGGGCTAATCCCGTCGATTGAAGCCCCTCAACTTTCTGGCGTTACGATTTCCTATCGCTCAGACTTGGGTGGATGGGTGCCAGACATAGGCGAAGATGGCGCAACATCCGTCGAGGGTGTGTTCCTTTGCGGTGATGGGACTGGTATTCGTGGGGCTGCTGCAGCGGAACTGCATGGCACACTTGCTGGGCTTAGTGCAGCAGAACACCTCGGCGCGCGCACAGCAAAAGAACGTGCAACCTTGCGCTCACGCTTCAACCGCGCGGCGCGCTTCGGTTTAGCAATGACAGCGCTCAGCACCCCACGTCCAGGCCTTGCCATGCTGACCAAGCCAGACACGATAGTCTGCCGGTGTGAAAGTCTTACCCAAACCCGCATCGCGCAGGAAGTCGAAGTCGGCGCTGCAAGCACCAATGCAGTCAAATCAGGCCTACGTGCAGGAATGGGACCATGTGGCGGCAAATACTGTCAAACTGCCATCGCGCGCTTTATCGCAATGCATGAAAATCGACCCGAAGCGGAAATTCCACCCTCTGCGCCCCGTCCACCATTACGCCCAGTTCCGGTGTCTGCGTTGTCAGCTGACTTTGACTACGATGACCTTCCAATTCCCAAGCCTGCGCCGCTATGACCGCCCGATATGATATAGCCGTTATTGGCGGCGGTATCATGGGGTGTGCCACAGCACTTCGGATGGCCGAAGGCGGAATGCGCGCCACTGTTTTGGATCAAGGCGATCTTGGACAAGGCGCCTCAGGCGTTAACGCTGGCACGCTTAGCCTACAAATCAAGCGCGTGAAACTAATGCCTTATGCGCTTAAGGGCCATCACGAGTGGAAAGCCATGGGTGACGCCGTAGGCTTTCGAAAAACTGGTGGCTATACACTGGCCTTCACTGAACGCGAGTCGGAGCTTTTGCATGAACGCCAAACACTCAAAGCCGAGGCGGGCGCGCCCATTGAATTTGTCTCTAACAATCACATTCGCAACGCGGAGCCCAATTTGACCCAAAAGGTTATCTCGGCCAGCTATTGCCCTGAGGATGGCTATGCCAATTCCTCGCTGACGGGGCAGTACTATCGTGGACGTCTGCGCGATCAGGGCATTCCCTACCGTGAGAGATGTCCTGTGACCGCCATCGCGCAAGATGGTGCAGGGTTTGCGCTCGACACACCCCAAGGCGAAATCACAGCAAGCCGCATCCTTATGGCGACAGGCGCCTGGCTTAAACCCACAGCAGCGATGCTAGATGTGGATTTGCCCGTTAATGCTCGTATCAACACTGTTTCAGTGACTGAACGCTTGAAACCCCTGACCTCAACTGTGATTGGCCACGCAACAGGCCTCTTGACGATGAAGCAGAAGACAAACGGAACAGTTCTGATTGGCGGTGGCTGGCAGGGGCGCGGTACGCCACAAGAGGGGCGCGGTCAGGTCACCGCCGGCTCTCTTCAACCCAATCTGGCCTTAGCACAATTCGCACTCCCCGCCTTAGAAAATGCCCGCATCATACGCAGCTGGACCGGATTTGAAGCAAATGTGCCTGACTTTTACCCTTTGGTAGGCGCACTTCCAGGGGTTGAGGGCGCATTTGTGTTGGGCTGTGTACGTGGTGGTTACACCATTGGGCCCTATATCAGTAAATTGATGGGTGATTTCATCTTAGACCGAGAACCCGAACTGCCCCTTTTCGATCCGGGGCGAAACTTTAAAGAGGATTAGAACATGAACGATCCAGCACGTTTGGAAGGAAAATTGGCCATCGTAACCGGCGGTGGTAGCGGAATTGGTGAAGCAACGGCCAAAGTATTCTCAGAAGCCGGTGCAACTGTGGTCGTCACCGGACGGCGGCCTGAGCAGCTGGAACGGGTGGCAAAAGAAATAGATGGCCATGCCATGGCCTGTGACGTATCAGATCAAGCGCAGGTGCGGACGATGTTCGCCCAGGCCCTTCAGATCACTGGCCAGATAGACATTCTGCTCAACAATGCAGGCGGGCCAGGGCCAATTGCACCCGTGGCAGAGGTGGATATGGAGGCCTGGATCCAATGCATGAACATCAACCTAGTGGGCGCGATGTATTGCCTGCAAGAAGCCGCGCAGGTTATGGGGGCACAGAAGTCTGGCTCAATCATCAATATGTCTTCTCTGATGGGCATTCAAGGCTATCCAATGCGATCCGCTTATGTCGCCAGTAAATTCGCTTTAATCGGGGTCACCGAAACAATGGCCCGCGAGCTTGGACCATTAAACGTCCGTGTGAACGCTTTGATGCCCGGCGCTGTCTCTGGCAAAAACATGGACCGTATTGTGGCTCACCGAGCAGAGGCTGAGGGTCGCCATGCTGACGAGATTGAACGCGAGAACTACACAGATGTAGCCGCACTTAAACGATGGGTATCACCAGAAGAGGTCGGCCGCGCGGCGCTTTATTATGCGTCTGATCTAAGCTCAGCCATCACCGGTGACAAAATGAAAGTCGACTGCGGCCGGTTTTAGAAATCTCACATTTTGGATATTGGCACAACGAGTAAATACCTACCCCTGCGAGAATAATTCGCGACCCTAATTGTTCTCAACGAACCAAAAACAGCGAAATTTCTGGGAAGGCTACCAACACTGTCAATATGGCGATTTGCAAAAGTATGAATGGACCGAAGGAACGGTAAATTGTTACCAAATCAATATCTGGCGGGGCCACACTTTTGAGATAAAAGGCCGCTGATCCGAAAGGTGGCGTCAAAAAAGCTATCTGCATACTAACACAGAACAAGACCCCGAACCAAATCGGATCATAACCGAGTTGAAGCACGATCGGAAGGAACACTGGCATTGTCATGAGAATGATCCCAATCCAGTCTATAAACAATCCCAGAATAAAGAAGACCAGCAACATCATCAGGATAACTACAGTTGGTGGCGCGTTCAGATTGAGGATTGCGGTGGATACATACTGGGCACCTCCGGATAGCGTAAATGCACCAGCCAGAACGGTTGCACCAAAGGTTACCCACAAAATAGCACCGACAGAACGGAACATCTGCTCAAGGGCACCCATGATGGTGACAACTTCCAGTTCACGACGCAGGAATATGACAATCAATGATGCGACAACGCCCATTGCAGCTGCTTCAGAAATGGTTGCCACGCCGCCATAAATCGAGCCAAGCACCAGATCAATGATCAACAGCAGCGGAAGCAATCCCCTAGCGACCGGGTTGGTTTGGCGGGCTCTGAGTAAAGCGATTATTCCGAGCATTGCAAATGTGCTGGAAAACACGAAAGCGGCGGTCTGTTCAACCGCCCCTGCACCGAGTTTGCTCGCTACTGCTACGCCAACGGCCCCCATTGCAAATGGTGACAGCAAGATCAACAAGTCGCCCCATAGTTCCTTGTCAATCTCTGATCCATTCTTTGCTAAATTTGCTGGAAGTGGTGCAAGCGTCGTGTTTAGCTGAGTTCTGATAATGATGTACGCCACATAAGACCCAGCCAGCATGAAGCCGGGAACAATCAATGCCGTGAACAGCTTTATAATTGATGTATCGGCAATCAGGCCATAGATAATTATGACGATTGATGGAGGTATGATTGCCCCCAACGAACCTCCCGCACATATCGTACCTATGGCAAGGTATTTGTCGTAGCCCAAGCGCAGTAATTGAGGTAGCGCCACCAATCCTAGCAATACAATCTCGCCTCCAATTATACCTGACATCGAAGCTAGGATGACTGCCAGAAAAGCAGTTGCAACGGCAACACCTCCACGAGCACGCCTCAACAAGTGGCTCAAAGCGTCAAAGATATCTTGCGCAATTCCAGACCGTTCTAATAAGGAAGCCATCAATATGAAAAACGGGATTGCGACTAATGAAGCAGTACTGGTCAAGTCGGAAACCCTGATCATCACTAGGCCGAGCCCTGGCAGACCGAAGTTCAACCATATGACCACGGCCCCCAATACACCGGATGCAAACCCAATATGCACGCCTGCGCTCAACAAAATCAAGATACCGACAAACAACCCGAGAAGCATCGTTCCAATACCCAACTCGGCGCGAAAATCCGTAAACAAGAATAGTGGTGCCAGTCCTGTCAGAACTCCGCCAATGATAACGATCAGCATGAATGCCAGTTTCCAGGTCATTCAGTACTTTTGTCCGGCAAGATGGAATTATTGGATCGACCAATGTTCAGGTGATCGAGTAGAAAATTGTTAATCGCAACTATCACAACCGCTACAGTTGCCAAGAGCACGAGAGGTTTGATCGTTGGTCCAAACGGGAGGCTCGAAATAGCGCCTGTTTTGACGGCATGCGAAAAAACCACCCAAACCTGATCGGCTCCGCCAACCAACATCAGTGTCGCATAAACAATGAGAACGTAGAGAGCTAAGTAATCAAAGATCAAACGTAGCGTGGGAGAGACCGCATCGTAGATGACAGTCACCCGAATGTGCTCACGCCGCTGCATCGCGAATATGCCGGAGACCAGGTAGGTGACGGCAGCGAGCCAAAGGGTAGTTTTGTACACCCAAGACGTTGCGCTTTCAAAAATATAACGCAGCACAATTTCGTACAAGGTTATCGAGACGCCTATTAGGATTAGAAGCATTGCAAAGCTGGAAAAAACGCTAACGATGCGATCAACAATTGTCGTTTTATTCCCGTATGGTGGTGTCACATTTTGCATTGATCTACCTGTTTTTACCAGTCTTCTGCTGGCTAGGAATTGGAGATTAACACATGAACCGATTCTGGCAAAATCACTGTGAAATTTGCGTATAACAGCGATCTTGTTTAGCTTTATAAACTTTACCGCTTGCTATTCTTATTTTCTACTAAGTCATTGATTTATATGGCGGACCGAGGAGGATTCGAACCCCCGACCCCTTGATTCGTAGTCAAGTACTCTATCCAGCTGAGCTATCGGTCCACTCCGAAAGGGATTAAGGTTTGCAATGCCTTAATGCAAGAGCAAATTTTATTCGACATAAAGAAATAAAATGAATGTATAAAAGTGTTTGATTTAACTTTTTGATCTATTTCAGGGTAAATACCTTTGGGCAAGCCATACCAAATTTCGTATCCCACGATTTTTAAAAATCTTTGGGCTAATATAATTTGTAACTAACTTTTTATTTACTTCTCCCAGCGTCGGATAGGCAAAACCTGTTTTTGCAACTTTATATATCGAAATACGGTTGGAAATCATAAAGGACCAAAAATTTAACAATTCGCCAGCACCTATACCAATAACACATGCCCCAACCACTAGGTTTCTGTAAATATATATTTCTATCCAACCCAGTTTTTTATCGTCGGTAATTGCTCTGTCATTTTCAGAAAAATTGACTCGGCTAATTTTCAATTTGTCCCCATATTTTTTTGTAGCTTGGACTTTTGAAAGACCAACTGAACCGATTTCTGGCGTCGTGTAAATCACTCGAGGTTGAACTTCTTTTTGCACTTTAGTTTTTAACCCAATGGTAATTGACTTTAGAACTATTCCAGCATGATAATTTGCTACGTTCGTAAAGTTTTCAAATTGGGCAACGTCACCGATTGCATAAATTTTTTTATTGCTTGTGCGTAGGTATTGATCGGTTTCAATTCCATTATCGGAAAAACGAATTCCAGCGACATTCAAATTGAGTCTTCGCAAGTTTGGCTTTTTTCCTGTTGCGACTAGAAGATCACTTCCAGTTATTTTTTCGCCACCTTCAAGCTGAACGATTAATTTATTACCAACTTGAGAGAATTCTTCAATGGAAACACCTTCTTTCAAGACAACGCCGTCAGCCGATAAATTACTTCTTAGAATCTCTACCTGCTCACTATTGAAGTTTGATAAAATCTTTTGTTTTTCTAAAATTGTCACTTTTACTCCAATTCGGGTAAAGGCTTGGGCTAATTCAACGCCAACAGGGCCACCACCTAAAACAAGCAAGTGTTCAGGTTTCTGTGCTAAATCAAAAATAGTTTGATTTGTGTGGTATGAAATATCCGACAAACCGCTAACTTCGGGAATTGACGTATGAACGCCTGTGGCAATTACTATCCTACGAGATTGAATTTCATAGTCTCCAGCAGCTACAGTTTTTGCGTTTACAAAACGTCCATATTCTCGGATCACATTGACCCCAAGGGAGCGAAATCTTTCCTCACTATCGTGAGGCTCAATCTCTTTGATTGCCTCTCTTACAAAACTCATTGCCTCAATAAAATGCCTTGGTTTTTTCTGATTACTGAAAGCTATTAATGCTTTGGACGGAACGCAGCCATAATTTAGGCAGTCACCGCCCATCTTATCACCTTCTAGCAGAACAACTTTAACTCCAAGTTGGGCCGCGCCAGCGGAAATGGATAAACCTCCCGCCCCAGCTCCTATTACCAACAAGTCTGTTTTAATTTTTTTAGTCATGATTATACTTTGCAACCCTGAAAAACATTGGGAATGCGACAAGAATTATCAGGCAAACTAATGGCCCCAAGAATTCGAATGACCAAAAAACTGTTAAGTCTGGAGCCTCACCTTGATCAAAGAAATTCCCCGCGTTAGCACCGATCAAAGTAAAAACAAATCCACCAGGAATAATTCCTAAAAATGTTGTCCAAAAAAAGTTTTTCAAACTTACACCGGCAATAGCAGGCAAAATATTAGCGACAAAAAAGGGCACAACAGGAATTAATCTTAAAAGTAATAGAATATTTATTTCATTAACTTTGAGCCGTTCAATCAAATTGCTGAACTTATCAGAAACTTTTTCGAACCTCGTAAGAAGATTTCCAAACCCTAGTCTAACTGCCAAAAATAAAAATGTGGCGCCGATCGAAGCAGATACAATATTTAAAATTAGCCCCACCTCTAGCCCAAATATAAAACCGCCTGTCACAGACAGAACAGTAGCACCTGGAATTGAAAAGGTGACGACAGAAATATAAATGAGCATGAAAATCATGACAGAAAAAGTAAGATTGCTATCGCGAAATATTAAAATTTGATCACGATTTGAGATGAAGTCATCAAATGTAATAGCTTTAGCACCCAAAAGAAATGCTAATAAAAAAGCCGAAGCGATTACTATAACTGGAATAAATTTTTTCATTAATGTCTATTAAGGTTATCTACTTGTGAGGCTTTTCCAGGAAACAACTTAGGTCCCTACTGGAAATATAGTCCAAAACCATGGAAAATCAGAACTTTACCATCTTTTTTGCATAATAAATCACTTTGAAGATAAATTTATCTTAATTCAAAACATCGATTTGACTTATCGTCTCGATCAGCTTATTAGCAGGGCTTCAAGAATTACCCGGTACGAATCCGGTGGTTAGTACCTAATTTTAACGGAGTTGAAGCGATGAAGCGCACATTTCAACCATCTAATCTAGTAAGAAAACGCCGTCACGGTTTTCGTGCGCGGATGGCGACAAAAGCAGGTCGTAAAATTTTAAACGCACGGCGCGTTCGCGGCCGAAAATCTTTAAGCGCTTAAATTCTCTCCTTCAGGGATGAAAACGGCAAGTTATGGCCCAGCAGTTAGATAACGCTGAGAATACAAGAGCTAGTTTGAATACCTCCAAGGCTGATTTACAAACATTAACCAAAAGACAAGATTTCATTTTGGCGTCTCGTGGCCTAAAGCACTCTTGCGAAACTATGATTGTCCAAATAAACCAAAATGACTTAGGGATAATTCGAGTTGGATTCACCTGTTCAAAGAAAGTTGGAAATGCAGTTGTTAGAAATCGCGCCAAAAGGCGTTTACGAGCTATAGCGCGCGAAGCATTACCAAATTTAGGCCGCGCTGGTTTTGATTACGTCTTAATTGGCCGCTACGGCTCTACAGTTTCATCAGAATTCAAAACCTTAAAAAACGATTTCATATCAGCTTTGGAAGCGTTACATCTTAATTCAACCGGAGAAGCTTAATGCGACCAACAGCATATATTGTTTCAATTCCAGTACGCTTTTACCGCTTAGTTATCTCACCTCTAATCGGATCAAATTGTCGTTATCATCCAACTTGCAGTTCTTATGCACTAGAGGCACTCGAAAAGCATGGGGCAATAAAGGGTGGGCGCCTTGCTGTAAAGCGAATAATTAAGTGTCACCCCTTAGGAGGTTCAGGAATTGATAATGTACCAGATTGACCTCGCTTTTGTTCTCAAAATTGAAAAAGAGAAATTATCGCCACTTTGCGAGATTAAGGGTTATTGATCACTATGCTCGACGAAATAAACGAAATTCACCCACTTTTTAAAAATGCTCCAACAACTACGGAATTCAAGAAACTTCGGAAGCGCATAATTAAAAATACCCGTGAAGCTATTGAACAATATGGAATGATTGAACCCGGAGCACGTTGGCTTGTATGTATGTCTGGAGGAAAGGATAGTTACACCCTATTGGCTGCATTATATGAACTAAAATGGCGCGGCTTATTACCGGTAGAGATATTGGCATGCAATTTAGATCAGGGGCAGCCTGGTTTTCCAGCAACTACTCTTCCAAATTTTTTGGCAGAAATGGAAATACCTCATCGTATAGAGTTTCAAGATACTTATTCTGTAGTGAAGGATAAAGTTCCTGCCGGCAGAACGTATTGTGCTCTTTGCTCCAGATTGCGCAGAGGGCATCTTTACAGGATAGCTCGCGAAGAAAATTGCAGTGCCGTCGTTCTAGGGCATCACAGAGATGATATTTTGGAAACTTTTTTCATGAACATATTTCATGGTGGAAGACTAGCAACAATGCCCCCCAAACTAGTAAATGAAGAAGGCGACTTATTTGTTTACCGTCCATTAGCGCATGTGGCGGAAAAAGACTGCTACAGATTTTCAAGTGCACTCAATTATCCAATTATCCCTTGCGACTTATGCGGTTCGCAAGATGGATTACAGCGACAACAAGTAAAGCAAATTTTGGATGGATGGGAAAAAAACTATCCTGGACGGAGGCAAGTCATGTTTAAGGCTCTTATGAATACTAGGCCATCACATCTGCTTGATCCTCAGCTGTTTGATTTTGAGGGCTTAACATTGAAAAAATAGGGATTGGTAGATTAAATAAATTGGAAATACAGATTAAAAATCCAAAGATTTGCACTTGACCTTTTGTTACATACTCTGTTGAAACCTAATAAGTATTTTGAATAGGTAGCTTGCTTAATGAACGATCAAAATAAAAACCTGATTTTAGCCTCAGTTCTGAGTTTTATAGTGATAATCACATGGTTTATTTTATTCCCGCCGCCTGAACCTGTTACGAGGGATATAGAAAGTGCTCAGCAGCAATCAGAAGAAAGTGACCTAGCCCCTAATGCAGACACAGCAAAGTCACCGTTGATTGAAACTGGTGAAACTGAAATTGCTATTGAAGCCGAGCGAATTCAGATTGAAAACGAACTCTTGACTGGTGCTATTTCTACGCAAGGTGGCAGGATTGATCAGCTTTCCTTGAAAAAATATCGAAATACTATTTCACAAGACTCCGACATCGTCACTCTGCTGAGCCCCGTGGGCAAACCTGAAGCTTACTATGCAGCATTTGGATGGGCACCAGCCGTAGGAATTAAACCAGATCAAGTACCTAACCCCAATACAATTTGGACAGTTGTGGGCAATAATATTTTAACACCTTCATCTCCAATATCTTTGTTGTGGGATAATGGAAATGGTGTCAAATTTATGCGCAAAATATCTATTGATGAAAAATATATGTTCACCGTGGAACAGGGTATTGAAAACAATTCTGGTTCTGAAATTTCTTTAAGACCATATGGGCTATTGCGTCGCCATGGCGAACCAAAAGATATGAAAAACTTTTTCATCTTGCATGAAGGTATAATCCGTATGTCAGACGGCGAATTGTCCGAGGAAGATTATGGGGATATTGCTGATCTCCCAATCTTAGAAAAAGAAGGAACACATGCCGAGCGCGTTGAAGTCCAAAACAGCGGATGGACAGGCTTTACCGACCATTACTGGATGACGACGCTTATTCCAGATCAGTCATCATCTTTCAGATCAACAACCAAATATTTTGCAGCGCAGGATATCTATCAAGTCGAAGCAGTAATGCCTTCCACAGTGATAGCTGATGGCACCTCAACATCTATTAGTACCCAGCTTTTTGCTGGAGCAAAAGAATGGGATACGATACGCAAATATGAGCAGGCTGGTGTTACAGGGTTTCTTGACAGTATAGATTGGGGATGGTTTTTCTTTCTGACAAAACCTATGTTTGCTGTTCTTCACTGGTTAAATGTGATCATAGGAAACATGGGTTGGGCCATCATTGGGCTAACATTAATCATAAAAGCCGTACTTTTTCCATTGGCGTATAAATCCTACGCTTCGATGGCTAAGATGAAAGAACTGCAGCCTGAAATGGAAAAAATTAAAGAGCGGGTCGGTGATGATCGCCAAAAACTTCAACAAGAAATGATGGGTTTATACAAGAAAGAAAAAGTTAATCCAGCAAGCGGTTGTTTACCTATATTGATCCAGATCCCAATTTTCTTTTCTCTTTATAAAGTGATATTTGTTACACTTGAACTAAGGCACGAGCCATGGTTTGGCTGGATTAGAGATTTATCCGCACCAGATCCATCAACAATCTTAAACCTTTTTGGTTTGTTACCCTGGGCCAATCCAACGACTCCCGGGTCAATTGCAGCAATTATATCATTAGGAATTCTTCCAATTTTATTGGGTGTTTCGATGTGGCTACAACAAAAGCTCAATCCTGCCCCAACTGATAAAACTCAAGCAATGATTTTTGCTTGGATGCCGTGGGTATTTATGTTCATGCTTGGTACTTTTGCTAGTGGCCTCGTTATATATTGGATCGCAAACAACACGATAACTTTTATTCAACAATATCTGATTATGCGACGGCAAGGATACAAACCAGATGTTTTTGGCAATATTCTAGCCAGTTTTAAGAAGAAAAAAGGTGTAGAGTGAATTTAGCCCAGATTTGGAGATACCCTATCAAATCTCATGGCTCCGAAAACCTTAACTCTATAGATATATACAGTGGAAAAACATTGCCACTAGACCGTAATTGGGCGGTAGTACATGATCAAAGCGATGCAGACGGCTCAAGCTGGGTACCCTGTAGGAATTTTTCACGTGTTGCCAAAGCACCTCAACTGGCTGCAATCTCAACGACCTGGACATCAGAAAAGAAACTAGAATTAAGGCATCCCTCAATTGGAACAATCTGTATCGATCCTGATTTTGAATCTTCTAAATTTATAAATTGGGTTAGCCCTTTAATGCCAGAAAACCGAGCGGCATCAATCAAGTTGGTAAGGTCAGTTCAGACAGGAATGACTGATACTGATTTTCCTTCAATTAGTATTGGAAACCTAGCTAGCCATCGGGAAATTGAAAAAAAAGTTGGCGAAAAACTATCTTTGTTACGTTGGAGATGCAATTTATGGATAGACGGTTGTAAACCTTGGGATGAACACAAATGGATTGGCAAAAATCTAAAGATTGGTGATGTCACTTTTAAAATAAAGGAGGAGATCGTCAGATGCCTCGCCACAACAGCAAATCCAATGTCAGGTGAGCGAGATGTCGATACCCTTGGCACCTTAGAAATTATGGGGCAAGAGGACTTCACCGTGGCGGCGATAGCTACTTCTAGTGGGCACATAAAATCCGGTGACTTAGTGGAGGTTATAAGTTGAAACTTTCATTTCCTGTTTATGAGGAGTTGGACGAAAGCAAAAAAGAACTGGGCCGCCTATTATTCTCTAAGGAGATAAGCTTTGTTAAAGGTGTTGTCGACATGCAAGGGTTACCAAATCCGGACAAAATAGAAGTTTGTTTTTCAGGTCGTTCTAATGTTGGAAAATCTAGTCTAATTAATGCACTAACCGGTAGAAAAGGCCTAGCAAGGGCATCCAATACGCCCGGGCGCACACAGGAAATAAATTTTTTTTCTATTCCAGAGAACCACTATTTGGTTGACCTTCCTGGATATGGATACGCTAACGCACCAGTTAAGATTGTCGAGCAATGGCAAAATCTACTGAAGCAATATCTAGCTGGACGACAATCTCTACGCAGAGCTTTCGTGCTGGTTGATGGTAGGCATGGCGTCAAAAAAGTGGATACAGAGATAATGTCTATGCTCGATAGCTCAGCAGTCACGTTCCAAGTAGTTCTAACCAAGTTGGATAAAGTTAAAGAAAAAGATCGCGAAAACATACTGGAACAGGTTAGAAGCAGCCTGCAAAACCACCCAGCCGCTTTTCCAGAAATCATTTTGACATCTTCAGAGAAAGGTTGGGGAATTCAAACCCTTAGATCTGTTATTGCCATGTTAGTCTAATTTTAGCTTGCGCCCTTTTATAGTATAGGTGAAAAAGCACAAAGCTTTGGGAAGTGAAAATGAAGAAACAAGATATGAACCGTGACTGGATTGCTACTGCGCGTACTCTTTCCGAAGCACTTCCATATTTACAGAGATATACTGAAGCCATCGTTGTAATTAAGCTTGGTGGACATGCTATGACCAGTGATCAGGGTATGGAAACTTTTGCGAGGGATGTGGCATTGATGCGACAAGTTGGGATTAACCCAATTATTGTTCATGGTGGTGGCCCCATGATCAATGCAATGCTTAAAAAGCTAAAGATAGAGTCTAAATTCATAAAGGGTAAAAGGGTTACAGACGAAGCAACGATGGAAGTTGTCGAAATGGTTCTTAGCGGTAGTGTTAATAAAAAAATTGTTCAAGCCATTAACGATCAAGGTGGACGCGCTGTCGGTTTATCAGGAAAAGACGCCAAACTAATTGAATGCGAGCAGGCAGATAAAGATTTGGGAATGGTCGGTTCGCCCTCAAAGATTAACCCTTCTGTTATCAATACGCTGACTGAAAATGATACCATTCCAGTAATCGCACCCCTAGGATATGGTCCAAATGGTGAAACATTTAATATAAATGCTGATACAGCCGCTGGAGCCATTGCAGCGGCATTAAAAGCTGACAGATTACTGCTATTAACAGACGTATCTGGGGTAAAAAATAGCGATGGCGAAGTGATAACTGAACTATCGGCTCAAAAAATCAAAGATATGATAAAAGAAGGAATTATTTCTGACGGTATGATACCGAAAACCGAAACTGCTCTTTATGCTTTAGATGGTGGAGTAAGAGCAGTAGTTATATTGGATGGCAGAGTGCCGAATGCATGCCTCTTAGAGCTATTTACAGAACATGGTGCTGGCTCTTTAATTAGAAATTAGCAAACTTCATTGCCAATTGAGAATTCTTACCTAACTATTTTGTAAGGGAGACAAAATGGAGCAAGAAGGAATAATACGTTTATCCATATTTTTTGGGCTGTTTGTCGTTTTTGCAGCCATAGAATTTATATTTCCCCGGAGGATAGTCGCCAAAAGTAAGACTAGAAGATGGATTACAAACTGGTCAGTAAGCGTGTTTAATGTTCTAACTTTACGATTATTTTCATTTGCTTTGCCTTTACTCGCAATTGGAGCCGCGTTTGACGCTCAAAATTTGGGTATTGGCTTGTTTAACCGACTTAGTTTGCCCTTTTGGGTTGAGTTTATATTGGTTATCCTGATTTTGGATTTCTTTATATGGTTACAACATTTACTCACTCACAAGATTGAGTTTTTATGGCGTATTCATAGAGTTCACCATTCTGACACAGAAATGGACGTTTCGACTGCTATTAGATTTCATCCTCTCGAAATAGCTTTATCGATGGCCTTAAAAATTAGTTTAGTTTATGCCCTAGGCGCAGATCCACTGTCCGTCTTAATTTTTGAAATATTACTGAATGGAAGTTCGATCTTTAATCACGCAAATATCAATATCCCAAATAGAGTTGATAAAATCGTGAGATTTTTAATAGTGACCCCTGATATGCATAGAATACACCATTCTAGTGACCGTATTGAGCACGATACCAATTTTGGTTTCGCTCTTTCTATTTGGGATCATATGTTCCAAACCTACAAATATCGTCCTGAAAGAGATCACAAAGAGATGGAAATTGGGCTAAACTGGCAAGATGAAAAGCCTCAGGAATTAGGCTGGAGCCTTGGTCTTCCTTTCAAAAAAAATGGATAATTTAGCTTTAGAAAAAGATATTCACTCAGCTGGGTTAATTATTTTGGGTGAACTACAAGTTACCGATAATGACCCAGTACCGAAAGAAGCACTGTCTATTTTGCTGCTTGGTCCTGATGAGCCTAATTTCTGGGAAATTTTTAAAGAAAGCGAAGAGTTTAACGACCTGGACGCCAACCCTTTAGACCGCTGGTCAAAAAGAGTAATTGACGATATTGCGATGCAAAATAACTGCACTGCGCTTTATCCTTTTGGTGCAAAACCATATAAGCCATTTTTTTCTTGGGCACTTAGATCTGGCACAGTCTGGTCATCACCGGTGAACTTAGCCGTTCACAAAGATAGAGGCCTTTTTGTTTCGTTTCGAGGCGCTCTAGCAATCAATCAGACAAAAAAAATTAACCAGAGTTTTGAAAATCCATGTACAAAGTGTCCAGCACCGTGTTTAAGCGCGTGTCCAGTAGATGCGTTTACTGAAGCCGGGTATGATGTAGTGAAATGCAAAGAACATATAAGTGGTTCAGACAGCAGCAACTGCAAGAGTTTAGGTTGCAACACTCGCCGGGCTTGCCCAGTTGGTGCCAATTTGCGTAATTTTGAACAGTCCTCATTCCATATGGAGAACTTTCTAAGATGAAAACCTTGGTGTTAATGAGGCATGCAAAGTCAAATTGGTCCGGAGACTTATCTGATTTTGATCGTCCACTTAATCCACGTGGCATCAGTTCGGCGAGAGCGTTAGGAAATTGGCTGAGGTCAAATGACTTACTTCCCGATTTTGCCTTAGTTTCTGCGGCCAAACGCACTTTAGAAACATTTGACGAATTAAAGATAAATTGCCCATTCGAAAAAAAGAAAAAACTTTATCTAGCTCCTTCAGAAGAAATATTCCATCAACTCAAGCAAGTGAATGCAAACAGATTACTCCTAATTTGCCATAACCCCGGTATTTCAGAGTTTTCTCAAGAAATTCTATCACAATGGTCAATACATCCTCAATTTGAAAGCTTCCCAACTTGTTCGACATGCATTATTGATTTTGATTTAACTGACTGGTCTAGTCTGAAGTTTGAAAGCGGTAAAATTAAAAAGTTTATAACTCCAAGAGACTTAGGAGTTTTCTGACACCTTTTAAAAGAGTAAATGCAGATCCAGAATACTAGTGACCTAATATCTGACTTAAAAACAATTTTGTACGATCTGACTGAGGATTTCTGAAAAATTGTTCAGGCTCATTTTGCTCAACGATTTGTCCGTCATCCATAAAAATAACTCGGTTAGCTACCTGTCGGGCAAATCCCATTTCGTGAGTGACACAAATCATTGTCATGCCGTCTTCAGCCAGCTCAATCATGGTGTCAAGCACCTCTTTGATCATCTCAGGATCAAGCGCAGAAGTAGGCTCATCAAAAAGCATAATCCGAGGACGCATGCAAAGTGATCGTGCAATTGCAACACGCTGCTGTTGACCGCCGGACAACTGACCTGGATACTTATCCGCCTGCTCAGGAATCTTCACTTTCTCTAAAAAGTGCATCGCGGTTTCCTCAGCTTCTTTTTTTGGAATTTTTCTCACCCAAATAGGTGCTAGAGTACAGTTCTCTAGAATACTTAGGTGCGGAAATAGATTGAAATGTTGAAAAACCATTCCAACTTCAGATCTAATTCTATCAATATTCTTTATATCAGATGTTAATTCAGTGCCATCGACAATGATTTGACCAGTCTGATGCTCCTCAAGCGCGTTAATGCAGCGAATAAGAGTTGATTTTCCAGAACCTGACGGGCCGCAAACGACGATGCGCTCGCCTCTGTTCACAGTTAGATCGATGTCGCGCAACACATGAAAAGAGCCAAACCACTTATTCATGCTCTCAACCTTAATTGCAATTTCATCAGAGACTTCAAGTTTTAATTTCTCAGCCATTTAGCTATCCCTTTTCTAACGTCTATCAGTTTCAAGCTGGCGTTCTAACCATTGAGAATATTTCGATACGCTAAAACATATTACAAAGAAAATTGCAGCAGCAGCCCCAAATAGCTCCCAATATACTCCGTTCCAATCAGTTGAGGACAAAATTGGCCCTCGTATCATCCCAACCAGGTCAAACATAGATATAATCGATACCAAAGTTGTATCCTTCAACATCCCAACTGACACATTTACAATACCTGGTATCGAAATTTTTAACGCCTGAGGAAGTATTATGAACCTCATGGATTGGGTATAATCAAGGCCGATGCTATCTGCCGCCTCGTATTGCCCTTTAGAAAGTGCCGCTAATCCGCCTCTGACAACCTCAGCAATATAAGCCGCGTTGAAGAATGTCATCATAATTAGGACCCTTAATATTAGGTCGAGGGAGGTACCGGGCGGAAAGAAAAATGCTAAAATAACATTTGCAACAAATAAAAGAGTTATAAGCGGGACACCTCTAATAAATTCAATGAAAAACACACAAATCCATTTAATTATAGGCATGTCCGATTGACGACCCAACGCCAAGGCTATTCCAAGCGGAATAGAAAGACAAACTGCAATTGTACCCAATAAAAGATTGAGCATAAAACCACCCAAGTCTCGTGAAGGAACATCTTTCAATGCAAGAATGCTATCGTTTAAATCAACAATATAACCCCCAATAATCCACCAGACGTTAGCAGCAATAAGGCTAATCAAAACTGCTATTGCAAATGATCGACTAGAAAACCTGCTATAGCAAACGATAGCAATCACACATCCTAAAAAAGCAGATACTGAAGTTAATATAGAGCCTCCCCAAATCAGCCAAAATGCTAAAAATGGATAAACAGCACTAAAAGCTAGAAGCCGGCGCGGCAGTTTCCGAAACAAAATCGGAGCCAAGGCAACAAGTAGCAATACTGAGGCTAAATTTGGCCTCCAATATTCCGATGATGGGTATTTAAAACCGTAAATCAGCTGCGGAAATCTTTCATTCAGAACAGCAAAACAAGCTCCGCTTTTTCCATCTAATAAGTCGTAGCATTCTCGAACAGTTTCCGCATCCCAAATACCATTTAAAAACCATGGAGCGGCAGCTACAACTAACGAGTATATGAACCACAGTGAGACAAATGTCATAATTGCGTTAAATGCTGACGAAAATAAATTTTCCCGGACCCACTTAACCAAACCCCTCTCAGTTGTAGGAGGGATACGTTCTGATATCATTTCCTTGCGAACAAATGAATTATTATCCCCAGACATATCTAGCGCTCCTTCAGCATAATACTGCGATTATAAACGTTCATGATCGCAGATATGCTTAGACTGATGACTAAATAGAACAGCATTAATAGCAACACAGCCTCAATCGCGCGGCCAGTCTGGTTCAAAGTTATACCGCCAAGTGTACCTGTGATATCCATATAGCCAACAGCTAATGCTAAAGAACTATTCTTGGTGATGTTTAGGTAAAACGAAATTAGCGGCGGAACGATGACCCTAAGAGCTTGGGGCAAAATAACCAAATTCATAATAAAATTGGGCCTCATTCCGAGAGCCCCTGCTGCTTCACTCTGACCTTTGTCTACAGACTGGATACCAGCTCTCACAACCTCTGCGATAAAAGCACCTGTGTAGATCGAAAGCGCAAACCATAGTGAAATCAAAGATCCCCTGGCATGTATTCCACCTTTGAAATTAAAGCCTTTTAATTCAGGGTATTCGAGAGTAATAGGGTTTCCCAGCGCAAAGTAGATCAATATTGTTGGAATAAAAAATATTGCGACGCTAGTCCAGCGAGTCTCTAGTAACTTACCCTCTGAGTACAGTTTTTGTCGTGCATAGTAACGAAATGCAAAAACACCGATAATGGAAAGAATAAATGTAATAATTACTATTAAAGAGCCATCATTGAATATAGGTTTAGGTATATAAAATCCTCTACCAGTAAAAGCGAAAGCATCCCATAACATAGTTGCTTCTGGGTTCTCTCCGCGGAAAGCTTTTGGCTGAGGCAAGAAAGCTAGAAATACAGAATGAATAATCAATATCCAAATAAGAACTGGTACATTTCTAAAAATTTCAACATAAATCATCATCAGTTTTGCAACAATCCAGTTGTTTGATAGCCTTAAAATACCAGCAGTCACACCAAAAAAGGTTGCTGCAATACAACCCAAAAAAGCTACCAAAAGAGTGTTGAGCACTCCAACGATTGATGCTCTTAAATGGGTTGATTGACTGTTATACTCAATTAAGCGTTGGTTAATGTCATAACCAGAAGGTTCACCTAGAAAACTGTAAGAAATATTCAAACCAGCTGCAGCTAAGTTTTCTAGTAAATTCTTCCCCAAATATGCCATCGCGCATATCAGTATGAATAAAGCAAAAAACTGGAATGTATATGACCGATAACGCTTATCATTCAGCAGCATAGAAAACTGAAATTTGTCACGTCTCGCTAACTCAGATGTATTCATGTAAAACTAAACCTGGAAATGCCAAAGTTAATTGCGGCAAGCTAAACGTTTTAAAGCATTTACGCAATAAAAAGGGCGCAATAATGCGCCCTTTTGAAATTTAATTAACTATTAACGGAAAGGTGGTGAATAAATCAAGCCACCGTCTGTCCATTTCGCATTAACACCGCGAGCCAATCCAATGTTTGTACTTTCGCCAATGTTATTTTCGAAAATTTCACCGTAGTTTCCTGAAACAGCAATAGCTCTTTTTGCCCATTCTGCATCAAGGCCAAGCATTTCACCTAGTGTCCCTTCACTACCTAAAAGACGGTTCATCTCAGGATTGTTGGTACCTTTTGACATTTCGTCAAGGTTAGCTTGAGTAACGCCTAGCTCTTCTGCAGTGATCAATGCATTCAATGTCCAGCGTACTACGTCGCCCCAGTTGTTATCACCATGGCGCACAAGAGGACCAAGAGGTTCTTTTGATACGATTTCTGGCAGCACAACGTGCTCATCAGGGTTTTCCATATTCGCTCGTCGTGCGGCGAGAGCAGATCTGTCAGTTGTGAAAACATCACATGCTCCAGCCATGTAGTTAGTTACAGCCTCAGAACCAGTTTCTACTGGAACTGGCTCATACGACATGTTGTTTGAACGGAAAAAATCCGCCAAGTTTAATTCTGTTGTAGTACCAGTTTGGATACACACTGTCGCGCCGTCTAACTCAGTCGCTGAGCTTACCCCAAGATCAGCTTTAGCCATAAAGCCCTGACCATCGTAATAGTTCACACCTACAAATTCGAACTTAAGATCAACATCACGGCTGAAAGTCCAAGTTGTATTTCGTGCCAACATGTCGATTTCACCTGAAGCCAACGCGGTAAAACGTGTTTTACCTGTGGTTGGAACAAATTCGATGGCGTCAGAATCATTAAGAACTGCTGCTGCAACAGCACGACATACGGCCACGTCAAAGCCTTGCCAAACGCCGTTTGCATCAGGTTCTGCGAAACCTGGAACACCAGTTGAAACGCCGCAATTCAATTTGCCTCGCGCTTGAACATCATCGAGTGTGCCTGCGAAAGCAGCACCTGCAGTGAGACCGGCTACGGTCACTGCGCTAATAATAACGGATTTTTTCATATTTACCTCTTCCTGATTTAGCCTTGAGAATTCAAAGCCGTTCACACGGGCGATGAACCCACCTCAAATGCCAAAGTAGGAAATCCCCCAATTTAATAGGCAACCATGTTCAAATTCTGACCACTTGGTCAAGGGTTTTCATCAAATATTTGCATACTTTTTAACAGAAAAAATGAAAAAAACTAAAAAATAGTACTTTTATTTCCATTACTTAATGCGAAAAACTCCTCGGAATGCAAAATTGCTATATTTTTTAGGTTAGATGCAACCTGAGACTCCTCATCTTCTCCCCACTGCTCTAATTGCCACTGCTCATCAATTCGAGAGAGTTGATAAGCTTCTTCGGCCGATAGTCGTCCATTGATTATTGCTAAACCCAAGATAAGAGAGCCAGTTATCGAAACCATGTCATAAAGGGCCGTTAACTCAAATATACTTAAATTATTGATTTTTTTACGTGTTTCGGAAAATAGCTTCTCATTTTGAGGTATGTAAACAATTCCTGTTCCGCAGTTTATTTGAACCTTAAAAGTATTTTCAGCCCAATTTATAATCGGATCCCATCCAGTTTTTTGCCGCTTTTGAAGTTCCGGCGGAGAATCAGCACGATAACACAATAAATCTGTCTCCCCATATTCACCAAGTAATGAACTTACTTCCTCATACTGTTCAGAAACCTTATCTAAGGCTGCATTGGCGGATTTTGTGAACGGCATTGTAGTCGGATCTATTTCCTCAATTTGTTTCTCCCACTCTGAAGCAATTTTTTTTGCCAGTGCCTCAGTAGGAAGCATCATTTGCCTCTTGGCTGGAGACTTTAAAATTTTATCATCAAGTTTTATAAAATACCCAGCCTCTGATGAAACTACATGAACATTTTTCCAGAACCGCTTTTGTTTCCACTCAGACATCGTAAGTACTTTGTAAACACCAATTCAAAACTTAAAGACCTTCATCAATAAATGGATCATTAGGACTCTCATCCAAATCCCACTGAAAAGTTTTCCATGTTCTTGCCATATGACTTGGTAAATCCGCTTTTATTTCAATAATTCGTTTTTCAAATGGATGCTCAATTTTCAAATACCTTGCGTGTAAGTGTAGCTTTTTACTAATAACTCCACCAAATTGAGCTCCCCAACCGTCTCCTAAATTTTGCTGGCTCGATCCTCCATATTTACCATCGCCAATTATTGGATTTCCAATTTCTGCCATGTGAGCTCGAAGCTGATGAGTTCTACCAGTGATGGGCACCAGTGCAAGCCATGCGCCCCTATTAGCAAGTCTACTCAATACCATAAAATCCGAAACCGCTCTCTTCGCACCTTCGGTTGAAGAAACTGCGTCAGGGTGTATGCATTGCATTTTTTCACCTTCACCCTGTCTTCCATGACCTGATCGTTTTACTAATCCATAGTTAATCGTACCAGCGGTTGGATTAGGAACTCCCGCAACAGCTGCCCAGTATACTTTTCTGGCTTCTTTATGCCTTAACGCCTCAGACAAACCTTTCGCAGCTTGTCTCGTTCGAGCAAGAACCATGACACCAGAAGTGTCTTTATCTAGTCTATGAACTAAGCGCGGCCGTTCTTTCTTTTCGAAAATGATCGCATCCGAAAGTCCATCAACATGAATAGACTGTTTACTGCCGCCCTGGCTGGGTAGCCCAGCGGGCTTATTGATGATTATTAAGTCATCATCTTTGTAAATAATGGCATCTCGTATCAATTTTGCGTTCTTTTCGGAAATACAGCTTTTACTTATGCGAGGCTTATTCAATGAAATATCATCAGATTTTAATGGGGGGATACGCACCTCATTTCCTTGAACCAAGCGAGTTGCAGGTTTGCATCGGCCACCATCAATACGAACTTCACCTTTTCGGCAAATTTTTTCAATTTGACTTTGTTTAAGTAGAGGGAATTTTCTTTTTAAAAATCGATCTAACCTCTGGTCTGCGTCAATGCTTTGAATCATTATATGTTGTACAAGCTTCATGAACTCAAGCCTTTTGCTATTAAAAACCCAACCCAGACAGCAAGAATTGCTCCCAAAAACGATGTAAAAATATACATTAGTGCATGTAAAATTCTCTCATCTGAGACCAGCTTCATTACATCTAAAGAAAATGCAGAAAAAGTTGTAAATCCGCCCAGAAAACCCACCATGAGTAATAAGCTAGCTCTTTCAAGTCCTTTTTCCGAAAGAAGACCGTACGCTAGTCCCATAGCAAGGGAACCTAAAATGTTTACAGTCAGAGTTCCAAACGGAAATGAAAAAATAAAGCCAGCCCAATAGCGTAAAACTGAACCAAACGCGCCACCTAATGCTACCAATAAGTAATTCATCGCTCTCTTTAGTTAGCTTATTTTCAACAAGTCAAGTAGAGAGACACTTAAATTGATTTTCTTTTTTCACGCAAATTTTTAAAGTAACTAATTCTTTTTTTAAGTTCGCGTTCAAAACCCCGCTCAACGGGCTGATATGCAGATAATCGATCAATTTTCTCGGGGAAATAATTCTGCCCAGAAAAACCATCTGCACTATCATGGTCATACTCATAACCCGCGCCATATCCCTGGTCCTTCATTAAATCAGTTGGCGCATTCAAAATATGCTTTGGTGGCGGTTCTGAGCCTGTCTTTTTTACCAAATCCAAGCTCAAATTAAAGCCTTTATAGGAGGCATTAGATTTTGGAGCCAGTGCCAAGTAGAGTGCTGCCTGAGCCAAGGCAAGCTCTCCTTCTGGACTTCCCAGCCTTTCAAAACTTTGCCACGCATGCAGACAGATAGATTGGGCTTGAGGATCAGCCAATCCAACGTCTTCTAAAGCCATTCGCAAAAGCCTGCGGGCAATAAATCTGGGGTCTTCACCTCCATCGAGTATCCTAGCAAGCCAGTACAATGCTGCATTAGGATCTGAACCGCGGATAGATTTATGTAGTGCCGAAATTAAATTGTAATGCTCTTCACCTTTTTTATCATATTTTTTTAATCGTTTTGATAAACGGACCGACAGATCTTTTACAGTTAAAGGGTTAGAAATTTCCCACGAAATAATATTTTCAATTAAATTCAATAAAGCTCGACCATCGCCATCTGCTACTTTCAGCAACTCTATTTTTGCATCCAAATCTAAATTAATTTTCGACCCTAAAATACCTTCTGCTCGCTCTAATAATTTCTTAAGATCTGTATTATTTAGTCTTTCTAAGACCAACACTTGCACCCTGGATAAAATAGCTGGGTTAAGTTCAAAAGATGGGTTCTCAGTTGTTGCACCAATTAAAATTATTGTGCCATCCTCTAAAAAAGGTAAAAAACTATCCTGCTGAGATTTATTAAAACGATGAATTTCATCAACAAAAATGACGGTTTTATGGCTATTCGTGCGCCGAAACTTAGCTGCTTCAAAAATTTTTTTTAAGTCACCAACACCAGTAAAAATTGCACTTATCTGTTCAAAATGACTATTACTCTGATCCGCTAATAATCGGGCAATCGTAGTTTTACCAACACCAGGTGGGCCCCATAATATAATCGAACTGAAAATACCCGAAGTTATCATATTTTGAAGTGGCCCTTTCTCCCCAAGCAAATGATTTTGGCCAATTACTTCATCCAAAGATTGAGGGCGCATTCTATCAGCTAAGGGGGCCTCCAAATCATCCAAGCTATTTTTATTATTAAATAAGTCGCTCAAAGTCTAAACCTCAAAGAAATCCGCCTACCAGATCTGATAATTGTTATGCTCCCACTGCTTTTAATAGAACTAATGGCAGAAATTGCATCTTCTATTGTAACTATTGGCTTTCTATTTACTTCTCGCAAAAGATCGCCTCTTCTCAAACCTAATCGAGAAGCAATTCGACCAGGATCTAAAATAATTAAGCCATTAGAGGAGAAAGATAATCCAAATTCCGACTGAAATTTTGGAGTCAATTCGGAGATATGTAGATCCATAAAAATAAATTCTGGGCCTAGAGTAACTTGTTTAGCTTCCCAGTTTGGCATTTCAACCAAGTCAATTTTTGAAGATTTTAAAATGCCCTGAGATAAATAAGAAACATCAACTGCAGTGCCAATTCCCACAACTGACATTCTATAAAGCATTTCGGCTGGGCTATTAATGTCCAAACCGTCAACTTTTGTTATAATATCTCCAACCCCAATTCCAACCTTTGAAAATGGGCTTAGTTCGTGAAGTTCCGATATTATCATACCCGACATGGCAGGAAGGTTCAGAGAAGCTGCCATTTCAAATGTAATTGGCTGACCCCGCATACCTGCCCATGGGCGAATAAAGCTTGAGCGTTCTGCTTTAGCTTGGATTAAAAACTGTCCTACCAAATCAGCAGGTATAGCAAAACCAATTCCATTAGACCCACCAGATCGGGACAAGATAGACGTATTTACTCCAACTAACGAACCAGAAATATCTATCAGTGCACCACCAGAATTTCCTGGATTTATGGGAGCATCTGTTTGCAAAAAATATCCTTTTGCTGAACCAGAAGCTATACCAGTTCGTGCTAATCCAGAAATAATTCCATTTGTGACAGTTTGGCCAACACCAAAGGGGTTTCCTATAGCAAGCACTAACTCCCCAACTTCAACAGTATCACTTTTTCGCAAATCAAGATGAGGGAGTATCTCATCTGTATTAATTTTAAGGACAGCCAGATCACTATCTTCATCTGCCAAAATTACGTCACCAGAGATTTCTCGTCCATCATGTAAGACTACTCTTATGTCGGTAGCACCTCCAACTACATGATAATTGGAAACAACGTAACCATCTGCCGATAAAATCACTCCTGATCCTAGCGAATTCTGAACCCTAGGTTGTAATTGTCCAAAGTTTTGAAAAAAATCCCGAAAAAAAGGATCTCTAGAAAAAGGACTTCGTCTCTCCTCAATAATTCTTTGAGCATAAATATTAACCACGGCTGGTGCTGCCTGCTTTACAAGCGGAACAAAGCTTAGCTTTATTTCTATTTGAGACTGTGGAACAGTGTCTTTAGCAAAAACAATCGACGAAAAACTAAAAAATATTAATGCAAAAATTCGGATCATTGTTTTTTACCATGTAGATTTACATGTACGGTATTAAATGAAACACCTAAATTATTCTTTAAAAAGTTTAATTTTTCCTAAAATTCAATAAACCAATTAATACCTGAACAAAGCCGTTGACTAAAGGGCCTTAAAAGTTGTAATTAAGGCCCCCTTTTTGATATTATTCTTCTGCCGCTTCTTCTAACTCAACACGAGCTTTGTCAGCTGCCCCTTTGGCATCGACATCACGGTCAACAAATTCGATTATTGCCATCGGAGCCATATCTCCATATCTGAAACCAGCTTTTAATACACGTGTGTACCCACCTTTACGATCAGCATAACGTGGGCCTAAAACGTCAAAAAGCTTAGTTAAATATTGGTCTTCTTTTAGCTGCGAGCGGACCTGCCTCCGAGCATGCAAATCTCCTTTTTTTGCCAAAGTTATCAGCTTCTCTACAATCGGCCTGAGCTCTTTTGCCTTTGGCAAAGTAGTTTTTATTTGTTCGTGCTCTATTAAAGAGCCTGCCATATTTGCCCAAAGCGCCTTACGGTGCTCATGAGTACGATTCAACCGGCGATAGCCTTTTGCGTGACGCATTTTAAATCTCCTATTTTTATACTTTGTCCGGCTACCAATAGCGTTGTTGGTTGCTCACCTTGGGGCATTTGCCCATTTTTCCCTACACAAAGCAGGCATTAAATATAGCTCTAATTCCAATTACCTAAAAATTATCCTCAAACTTTTTTGCAAGCTCTTCAATGTTATCAGGCGGCCAATCCTCGACATCCATACCAAGATGTAAACCCATACCGGATAGCACTTCTTTTATCTCATTGAGCGACTTTCTACCAAAGTTTGGTGTTCGCAACATTTCAGCTTCAGTTTTTTGTATCAAATCTCCTATATATACAAGATTGTCGTTCTTAAGGCAGTTTGCAGATCGAACTGATAGTTCAAGTTCATCTACTTTCTTAAGTAGTAATGGGTTGAATTCTAATCCCTCGTCTTCATCGTTTTGACTTGCAGCTTCCGGTTCATCAAAGTTGACGAATATAGACAGTTGATCCTGTAGTATTCTGGCCGCGAACGCAAGCGCATCGTCAGGCGAAACTGATCCATCAGTTTCGATATTCATAGTCAGTTTATCATAATCTAAAACTTGACCTTCTCTAGTTGGTTGTACGTCGTAGGATACCTTTTTGACTGGAGAATAAATTGCATCAATTGGGATCAACCCTATCGGCGCATCTTCAGGCTTATTTTTTTCTGCAGCAACATAGCCGTTTCCAGTATTAACAGTTAGCTCCATACTAAGATCGGCCCCGTCATCCAGGTGACAAATAACGTGATCTTTGTTCAATATTTCAATACCAGCAGTTTCCTCAATATCGCCAGCTGTCACTACGCCAGGGCCCTTTGATGAGACAGTAAGTCGCTTTGGTCCCTCAACTTCCATACTTAGCGATACGCCTTTAAGATTTAGAACAATGTCTGTTACATCCTCTCTGACACCAGCCACTGATGAAAATTCATGTAATACATTATCAATCTGTACACTTGTTATGGCAGCACCTTGCAGACTACTCATCAAAATTCTTCTGAGTGCGTTTCCAATTGTTAGTCCGAACCCACGTTCCAAAGGTTCTGCAATAACGATACCTTGGCGAGCAGGATCATTTGACTGTTTAACTTCTAGTTGTGCGGGTTTGATTAATTCAGCCCAATTTTTGTGGATCATATGTCCCTCCATTCTTGCTACCACCCCATGTCCAAAAGATGGTCGCGCCCGAGGTTAAATTCGACTATGCAGAGCACAGGGAAACTATGCTCTGCGGCTTATGCTATACGCGGCGGCGCTTTGGTGGGCGACAGCCGTTATGTGCTATTGGTGTAACATCGCGAATTGAAGTTATGTTGAACCCGATTGCTGCAAGTGCACGCAATGCACTTTCACGACCCGAACCAGGACCCTGAACTTCAACTTCTAATGTTTTTACGCCATGATCCTGAGCCTTACGACCAGCATCCTCAGCAGCCATTTGGGCAGCATATGGCGTTGACTTACGAGAACCCTTAAATCCCATTGTCCCAGCTGACGACCAAGCAATGGCATTGCCTTGAACATCAGAAATTAAAATTTTCGTGTTGTTAAATGATGAATTAACGTGAGCAACTCCCGAGGCAATATTTTTGAAAGCCTTTTTTTTAGTTGCGCGTCTTGCTTCTTTGGCCATACCGTATCTCCCTACTTCTTCTTACCAGCAATTGCTTTTGCTGGGCCTTTTCGTGTGCGAGCATTTGTATGCGTGCGCTGGCCACGAACAGGGAGGTTTCGACGATGACGGAGACCTCGGTAAGAACCCATGTCCATCATTCGTTTGATATTCATCTGAACGTCTCGTCGCAGATCACCCTCAACAGAACAATTTGCGTCTATATGCTCTCTTATTGCTAAAACTTCAGCATCAGAAAGTTCATTAACCCTTCGCGTTGCATCAATTTTTACAGCAGAACATATCTCTTCGGCCGTTGACCGACCAATTCCTGTTATATAGGTGAGTGCTATTGGTACTCTTTTCCCGGTAGGGATGTTTACGCCGGCTATTCGTGCCACGTTACTTCCTTTCGTTGCGGTTCCGTAACTCCAGAACCTTTTTTCACAAGATTAAACCCAAGTATTGTTTCTGAGTTTAAGCTGATCAGTTGACCATCGATTCTATTACTAGAGACCTGCCGTCTATTTGGTCTAGAAGGAATGGTCAAGAGTTAGAATCATAAAATTCTATTTATCCATCTAAGACTGCAGCAATCGACTTTTCAACTTCTTCTACTGACGCAAGACCATTCACGGATACATGATCACCTTTTGCATAATAATACCCTATTAGTGACGAGGTTTTTTTGTAATATTCCATCAAACGTTGGCGTAGACTATCTTCATTGTCATCAGCTCGCCTCACTACTTCCGTGCTGAAGCATTTTGGGCATTCGCCAGAAGCTGGCCATGGATTTGTTACATCGTGAAAAACTTCACCACAGTTACCACAAGAAGATCGACCACTTATCCTCGAGACAAGAGCATCATCATCAACCTTCATCTCAACGACAAGGTCTAGGTTTTCTCTACACTCTTCTAAAAGTCTACCTAATGCGTCTGCCTGCTTAAGTGTTCTAGGAAATCCATCAAAAATAAAGCCCCCACCTTTCTCGCCAGAAATTTTTTCTTTTATCAACCCAATAACGATCTCATCCGTCACTAAATCACCTCGCGCCATAACTTCGGCGACTAGGTTTCCCATTTCACTTCCCGAATTCTTAGCTTCTCTTAGCATATCGCCAGTAGACAGCTGTATCATATTTCTTTTTTCTACAAGGTGGCGGGCCTGAGTACCTTTACCCGCTCCAGGTGGACCAAGTAATATAATATTCATTTACGCGCAGTTCCCTTTTTTCTACGACCTTTCCCTTTACCTCTAAGTTGGGATTTTTGGATAAGACTTTCGTACTGATGTGCCAGAAGATGTGACTGGACCTGCTGTATGGTATCCATAGTCACCGACACGACAATCAAAACGGAAGTTCCTCCAAAATAAAAAGGAATGTTTAATTGACCTCTTAAAACTTCAGGGAGAAGGCATACAAGTGCCAAGTAAGAAGCACCTAGAACCAAAATTCGGTTCACGACATATTCCAACTGCTCAGCTGTCCTCTGACCAGGACGAACACCTGGGATAAATCCATTTTGGTTCTTCAAATTATCTGCCACATCTTCAACTTTGAAAGAGACATTAAAAGTGTAAAAATAGGTGAAGAAAATAATCATTGCCGCGAAAAAGATTAAATATGCCGGCTGACCAGGCCCAAAATAGGCTAAGATCGTCGACATAACAGGCCCGGTCTGGGAGCCAGAAAATGTACTAACAGTAGTGGGTAGTAATAATAGTGATGAGGCAAATATTGCCGGAATTACGCCCGCCGGATTTACCTTCACAGGTAAGTGAGAGTTTTGACCCTCCATTACCTTCATACCTACCTGTCTTCTTGGGTATTGTATCATTATTTTTCTAAGCGCCCGCTCCATAAAAACAACGAATGCTATAGTTACCACCACCATAACAATCACACCAACAATGACTGCAGGATTAATTGCGCCAGATCTACCTGATGCAAAAAACTGTGCTAGAGCTGCAGGTATTTCAGCAATGATCCCAACAAATATAATTAATGAAATTCCATTCCCAATGCCTCGTGCAGTTATCTGCTCACCAAGCCACATCAAAAACATTGTTCCGCCTACAAGCGTTATTACGCAAGCCGTCCTAAAAAATACTCCTGGATCTGTAACGAGATCTCCACTTTCAAGGCTGACAGCAAGACCATATGCCTGGAAAGTTGCTAATAGAACCGTACCATAACGCGTGTATTGGTTAATTTTTTTACGGCCCTGTTCCCCCTCTTTCTTCAATTGTTCAAGAGACGGCACCATTGATGTTAATAACTGAACAATGATTGAGGCCGAGATATATGGCATTATGCCAAGAGCAAATATGCCCATCCTACCCAGCGCGCCACCAGTAAACATTGAGAGCATACCACCAATACCCGTTTGAGCTTGCTCCATAAATTCCCTTAAAGCCGCGCCGTCAATTCCAGGTACTGGAATAAAAGTACCTAAACGATATACGCAAAGCAAACCCAATGTAAAAAGAATACGATTTCTTAGATCTTTTGCTTTGCCTAAAGCAGACCAACTCGTGTTAGCGGCCATTTGTTCAACTGCAGATACCATTTGGTTCTCACCTAGCGAAAACGCCGCTAATAGGTCATCCTTCAGCGGCGTAAATTAAAATTTAGATATTATCTAAGCACACAGACTATCTTTCACAAGTATTTATTAAGCAGAACTTGCTATCGTGAGAGATCCACCAGCCTTAGCAACAGCGTCTATCGCTGCCTTTGATGCTCCAGTTACATTGAGCTTTACCTTTGATTTAAGTTCACCTTTGGCTAAAATTCGGACACCATCACGCTTTCTCCGAACAAGACCAGAAGCAACTAATGTATCTTCAGTTATTTCGGCTTTAGTATCTAATTTACCAGCATCAATAAACTTTTCTATCAAACTAAGGTTAACAATGGCATATGATTTCCGATTTGGATTATTAAAACCACGCTTTGGCAACCTTTGATACAAAGGCATCTGACCGCCTTCGTAACCGTTTATAGCTACACCTGACCTTGATTTCTGACCCTTTATACCTCTGCCGCCAGTTTTACCTTTACCGGAACCAGGGCCACGTCCAATTCGCTTTTTCTTACGATTTGCGCCTTCATTGTCATTTAGTTCATGTAATTTCATGTCGCTTCTCCTTTTACCGGAATAATCCCCCGATTACGCGACGAAAGGGGCAAACACGGCTTCTAATTTTACTGAGAACTTAAACTATCCTCGTTCTTCTATAATTTTTACCAAATGTGGTATTTTATTTACCATTCCTCGAACAGAAGGTGTGTCTTCTAGTTCACGTGTTTTGTGCATCTTATTCAATCCGAGCCCGATCAAAGTCTTACGCTGCTTTTCCGGACGACGGATTGGTGACCCAACTTGTTGTACTACTATCGTTTTTCCCATCGAATTGTCCTCTAATATCAAGCGGTTTCCGCAGCAGGGGCTTCATCGCGGCGAATTATTTCAGCCACTTTTTTTCCTCGCCGTTGCGCTACCATTCTTGGGCTTGCTTGTCGGCCAAGTCCATTAAGAGTTGCTCGGATCATGTTATATGGGTTTTGCGATCCTATCGATTTTGCAACAACATCTTGAACACCTAGCATTTCAAACACCGCACGCATCGGACCACCAGCGATAATACCAGTACCAGTAGGCGCGGTCCTCATCACAACTTTACCTGCGCCATGGCGTCCGTCAATATCATGATGTAAAGTTCTTCCTTCACGCAGAGGAACTCTTACCATTTGTCTTTTAGCTTGTTCAGTAGCTTTACGTATCGCTTCTGGAACCTCTTTAGCTTTACCCTTACCGAAACCCACGCGACCTTTTTGATCACCAACAACAACTAAAGCTGCAAAGCCAAAACGCTTTCCGCCTTTTACTGTTTTGGAAACCCTATTGATCGCAACAAGACGATCTGCAAGCTCGGGAGCCGCTTCGTCACGGTTTCGTCCCTTTTGATTTGGTTCTTTAGCCATTTCTATCGTCTCCTTAAAACTTTAACCCACCTTCACGAGCGGCTTCAGCTAAAGCTTTTATGCCTCCGTGAAAGAGAAATCCACCGCGATCGAAATAACACTCTGAAATACCTGCAGACTTCGCTCTCTTAGCAAGCTCAGCTCCGACTTTTGTACAGGCTTCTATATTATTTTTACCAACAACACCTAAATCGTTTTCCATAGAGGATGCTGCTGCTAGAGTGAGGCCTTGCACATCATCAATTAGCTGACAGCTAATATTTTTATTACTGCGATGAACAGATAATCTTACTCGGCCAGCGTTTACTTTTCGAAGCTTGTTCCGAACGCGCATGCGGCGCTTCAAGAACAAATGTCTTTTGCTATTTGCCATTATTTTACGTCCTCACTTCTTCTTGCCTTCTTTGCGGAAAATGTACTCATCAATGTATTTTATACCCTTGCCTTTGTAAGGCTCTGGCTTTCTCCATTCACGAATATTAGCAGCGACCTGTCCAACTCTTTGGGGGTCAATACCTTCAATAATGATTTGAGTAGGTTTGGGAGCCGACACTGTAACATCTGAAGGAATTAGAAAATCCACGTCATGAGATAAGCCAAGATTCAACTTCAGCGTGTTACCCTGCAATTGCGCTCTGTAACCAACACCATTTATTTCTAATTCTTTTTTAAAGCCTTCAGATACACCTTTAACCATATTGGCGACCATAGTACGGCTCATCCCCCACTGTTGACGGGCACGCTTGGACTGCCCTCGTGGTTCCACAGCCACAGAATTATCTGCCATCGTTATTGTAACGTCGTCAGTTGCACTAAATTCCAGAGTACCTTTAGGTCCCTTCACCTCAATAGTCTGACCAGAAACTGACGCACTGACACCGGAGGGAAGTTCTACGGGTTTCTTACCAATTCTAGACATCAGTTATCCCCCCTTAGAATACCGTGCAAATCACTTCGCCACCAACGTTTTTGGCGCGAGCATTTGCATCTGACATTACGCCCTGAGGCGTAGAAACGATTGAAACTCCCAACCCCTGACGCACCTGAGGAATATCTTTCACACCGAGATATACTCGTCGTCCTGGCTTGGATATACGCTTCAACTCTTTAATCACCGGAACACCATCAAAATATTTCAAACTTATTTCGATAGCATCATGTCCGTCAGTAGAAGATGTTTTTTCATAACCACGGATATAGCCCTCATCAGCTAAAACATCTAATACCCATGCTCTCAATTTTGATGATGGTGTCAATACAGTCGATTTTCCACGCATTTGAGCGTTTCGAATTCGAGTGAGCATATCGCCGATAGGATCATTCATATTTATTCCCCTCTACCAACTAGACTTCACTAAACCGGGTATCAAACCCGATGAACCCAACTCACGAAGAGCGATACGAGAAACTTTCAGCTTTCTATAATATGCATGAGGGCGACCGGTTAGTTGACACCTGTTATGCACTCGATTTGGAGCGGAGTTTCTTGGTAATTTAGCTAACTTTAACCTAGCTTTGAACCGTTCTTCCATCGGAAGCGACTCGTCCTTTGCAATCTCTTTCAGTTCGGCTCGCTTTGCTGCAAACCTTTTTACAAGACGTTCACGCTTTTTTTCGCGTTCGATCATTGCTTTTTTAGCCATCTATCAATCCTTTCCGCGATCAGCTGTTGAACGGCATGTTGAAATAAGTCAACAAAGCCTTGGCTTCCGCATCTGTGTTTGCGGTGGTTGTTATCACGATATCCATCCCCCACGGTTCATCAATTTTATCAAAATCAATTTCAGGGAACACGATGTGCTCTTTTATACCCAAAGCGTAATTACCTCGACCATCAAACGACTTAGAAGAAACACCTCTAAAATCGCGAATACGAGGCATTGCTATCGTGATCAATCTATCCAAAAATTCATACATTCTAGCTCCACGCAAAGTAGCTTTTGCCCCTAAAGGCATGCCCTCTCTTACACGAAAGCCAGCAATTGATTTTTTTGCTTTTGTTATCACTGCGTTTTGGCCTGCTATAGCAGACAGATCAGCCTGAGCTGACTTGGCTTTTTTGCTATCTTTAACCGCTTCCGCACCACAACCTATGTTAAGAACTATCTTATCTATTCGCGGGATCATCATATTGTTTTTATATCCAAACTCTTCCTTCATGGCAGCTTTTATACGATCATCGTAATCAGCCCGAAGTCGTGGAATATAATTTTCGGTGTCAAGCATCAATTACATCCCCCGTAGATTTAGCTATTCTAACTTTTTTATCATTTTCAATCTTAAAACCAACTCTAGTGGCCTTTCCATTTGCATCCACATATGAAAGATTTGATAGTTCCATTGGCATTGCCTTAGGCAATCTCCCACCTTGGGATGTTTGGCTTTGACGAGTATGCCGAATTGCCATGTTTATACCATCAACCACAGCTTTATTTGACTTTGGGTCCACAGACGAAATCGTTCCCTCTTTACCTTTGTCTTTCCCAGCAAGGACGACAACTTTATCACCTTTACGAAGCTTTGCAGCCATTACAGCACCTCCGGAGCAAGAGAAATAATTTTCATAAAATTTTTGGCACGCAACTCACGAACAACAGGGCCAAAAATTCGAGTACCAATTGGTTCTCCTGAATTACTCAAAATAACCGCAGCATTACTATCAAAACGGATAGCCGTTCCATCATCCCGGCGAACCTCTTTTGCCGTACGAACTACGACAGCTTTTCTTACGTCGCCCTTTTTGACTCTACCACGAGGGATCGCTTCTTTTACCGAAACAACGATAACATCGCCTACGGATGCGTATTTACGTTTAGATCCACCTAGGACTTTAATACACTGAACTCGTCGAGCGCCTGAGTTATCAGCAACATCCAGGTTAGTTTGCATCTGGATCATTTAATTTCTCCTGACCTTTGGGGCACCCAATTTTGTTCCCCAGGGTTTCACTTTAATGAGGTGTAATAGAAGACTAGGCTTCCAAAACCTCCCAACGTTTCGTTTTAGACCTTGGAGCGCACTCGATTATTCTAACTGAGTCGCCTGCTTTAAAAGAGTTTTTCTCGTCGTGAGCTCTGTATTTCTTAGATTTCCGAATAGTTTTCTGAAGAACTGGGTGCTTAAACCGCCTTTCAACAGATACAGTGATCGTTTGGTCGTTTTTATCGGAAGTAACTACACCTTGAAGAATTCGTTTTGGCATTCCTCGCTCCCCTACTCGCTAGCCTTGGATTTTTCGTTCAATATCGTCAATACTCTTGCGGCATCACGCTTGGCACTTCTCATACGCGAAGTATTTTCTAGCTGACCTGTGGCCTGCTGAAAACGAAGATTGAAGGATTCTTTTTTTAAAGAAGCTAGCTCTTCACGAAGTTGGTCTGGCGTTTTTTCACGCAGTTCACCGGCTTTCATTGCCATTCACCTCTCTAACACTAGAAGGCCCCTATTTGGGTAACCTTTAACCTAGTGGATGATTTTAAATTACGATTCTGATAATCGTGCACTAAGATTGGCGCTGTATAAGCAAATCATTGATGATACGCAAGACTTAGCCTAGATTTATTTTTAAGCCCATATTTAGAATAATAATTAAAGACTATCATGAGTAAAACAAAACTATTATTTAGTACGCCCATTTACCAAGCAAGGTTATCTGAAGTTGGAAAAATCGACATGCTTGAAATCGAAAAATCGTGCTGGTCCATCGCTCAAGACGACGAAGCAGGACAAAAGTGGTGTGAAGAAAACAATTACCCAGGCTACACGAGTTATGCATCTTTAAGTGATCTCACTTGGCGTTCACCAATTTTTGAAGATCTGAAAAATCTTTTAGACTTGCACATTGAACATTTTTCAGGAGATTTAGACTTTAATTTAGAGGGTCGCAGTTTAAAACTAGAAGACATTTGGATCAATATATTAGCTGGGGGAGGCAACCATTCCTCTCATCTCCATCCTAATTCGGTAATCTCGGGAACAATTTACATCTCTATGCCACCCGAAACTAGCGCAATTAAATTTGAAGATCCCAGACACCCCATGATGATGGCCGCACCTTCAAGACTTGTGACTGCGAAAGAATATTTGAAACCCTTTATATACATAAATCCTTTGGCTGGGGAAATCTTGCTTTGGGAAAGCTGGTTACGCCACGAAGTCCCAACGAACGTGTCGTCAGAAGAGCGGATATCTATTAGTTTTAACTATAGCTGGTGAATAAAAAAACCCCCTTGTTAACAGGGGGCTGAATTAGTCGTTTTTTGACATAATTACCAGTCCTCGCGAACTACCACCCGAGTTTTAACTGGAAGTTTCATAGCCGCTAACCTTAGAGCTTCACGAGCGATATCGTCGTTCACGCCATCTATTTCAAACATCATTCGCCCAGGCTTTACTTTACAAGCCCAAAAATCAACTGAGCCTTTACCCTTCCCCATACGAACCTCTACAGGCTTTGATGTAACGGGGGTGTCTGGGAAAATTCTAATCCAAACCCTACCCTGTCGTTTCATATGACGGGTCATTGCACGCCGAGCAGCCTCTATTTGTCTAGCTGTCACTCGTTCAGGTGTCGTAGCTTTTAAGCCGTAGGTCCCAAAGTTTAAATCTGAACCACCTTTTGCAAAACCCCTAATGCGGCCTTTGTGTAATTTGCGGAATTTTGTACGTTTTGGTTGTAACATTCTTCCACCTCTTACCGTCTATTGCCTGCTACACCACGAGGTGCAGGACCATCTTGTAACTCCTGAGAGCGTCTATCGCGAGCTTGTGGGTCGTGCTCCATAATCTCACCTTTGAAAATCCAAACTTTAATACCAATAATTCCATAAGGCGTTTGTGCTTCTACGTTTGAGTAGTCAATATCAGCGCGAAGAGTGTGAAGAGGTACTCGTCCCTCTCTGTACCATTCAGTACGGGCAATCTCTGCGCCTCCAAGGCGGCCTGCTACATTTACACGAATACCCAATGCGCCCATTCGCATAGCATTTTGAACTGCACGTTTCATCGCGCGCCTGAACGAAACACGGCGCTCCAACTGTTGGGCAATGCTTTCCCCAACGAGTTGAGCATCCAATTCAGGCTTACGAACTTCAATTATATTCAAGTGGAGTTCGGAACCCGTCATGTTTGCAAGTTTTTTTCGCAAAGTTTCGATATCCGCACCTTTCTTCCCAATTATTACGCCTGGGCGAGCAGTGTGAATTGTTACACGACACTTTTTATGCGGTCGTTCAATTATTATTTTAGAAACACCAGCTTGCGCACAGTCTTTCTTAATAAATTCACGCATACGCAAATCTTCCAGCAAAAGATCACCGTACTCTTTTGTATCAGCATACCATCGACTGTCCCATGTGCGGTTTACCTGAAGACGCATCCCGATTGGATTTACTTTCTGACCCATTACGCTTGCTCCCCTGTCTGACGAACTTTGATTGTAAGTTCGGAAAATGGCTTAATAATGCGGCCATAACGACCTCGTGCACGTGGACGCCCGCGCTTCATAATTAAATTCTTGCCCACATAAGCTTCGGCAACAATTAATTCATCCACGTCAAGGTTATGATTGTTTTCAGCGTTCGCAATAGCTGATTGCAAACATTTTTTAACATCTATGGCTACTCTTTTTTTACTAAAAGCCAAGTCTGTTAGTGCTTTATCAACTTTTTTACCACGGATCATAGCTGCCACCAAGTTAAGTTTTTGGGGGCTGGTTCTAAGCATACGCAATTTTGCCATGGCTTCGTTTTCTGCAACTCTACGAGGATTAGTATCTTTTCCCATAACTACTATTTCCTCTTCGCTTTCTTATCAGCTCCATGACCATAATAAGTTCGAGTTGGAGAATACTCTCCAAACTTTTGACCGATCATATCTTCGGACACTGACACAGGAATATGCTTGCGCCCATTGTAAACACCGAAAGTTAATCCAACGAACTGAGGCAAGATAGTCGATCTACGTGACCAAATTTTTATAACCTCATTTCGACCACTCTCGCGAGCCGCCTCTGCTTTTTTAAGCACGTAGGCATCCACAAAAGGACCTTTCCATACAGAGCGACCCATGATTAACGCCCTTTCTTTTTGGCGTGACGCGAGCGGATGATAAGCTTTTGTGACGCTTTGTTTTTGTTTCTTGTTTTCTTACCTTTTGTAGGCTTGCCCCACGGTGTAACCGGATGCCGGCCACCTGAGGTTCTACCCTCACCACCGCCATGGGGGTGATCGATTGGGTTCATAACTACACCACGGACTGATGGCCTTATACCTTTGTGACGCATACGGCCAGCTTTACCAAAGTTTTGGTTTGAATTATCAGGGTTAGAAACTGCCCCAATCGTTGCTATGCATTCTTGACGCACCATACGCAGCTCACCAGAGCTTAATCGGATCTGGGCATATCCTCCATCTCGACCAACGAACTGTGCGTATGTGCCAGCGGCTCTCGCTATCTGACCGCCTTTACCAGGCTTAAGTTCGATATTGTGTATGATTGTTCCTATAGGCATACCAGAAAATGGCATAGCGTTTCCGGGTTTAATATCCGCTTTATCCGCAGAAATAACCTTATCTCCAATAGCCAACCGTTGAGGTGCTAAAATGTAGGCCTTCTCACCGTCGTCATAATTAATCAATGCAATAAAAGCAGTTCTATTGGGATCGTATTCTATTCGTTCTACTGTAGCAGATACATTCGTTTTATTTCGTTTGAAATCTACTATCCTGTAGAGTCTCTTAGCTCCACCGCCCCTGCGTCGAGATGTAATCCGTCCGGTGTTGTTACGTCCACCCGTTTTGGTCAAACCCTCAGTCAAGGATTTAACGGGACGACCCTTCCAAAGCTCCGAACGGTCGATCAGTACCAGCCCGCGCTGGCCCGGCGTCGTTGGTTTGTACGACTTGAGTGCCATGCTTTCTGTCTTCCGTTTGCTATGTCGGCGGTTTTACCGCCTTTGGTAAAGCCCCCCGAAGGTGGCCAGTTTAATCTTGGAAATTCTTATAGAGCGTTCCCAGGATTTCGATCGTATAAAGGGGTAAATCAGAACTGTCCACCCCTTTAAAATTATTTCAATTTACACAAAAGAGAAATTAAAAATCTATGAACCGTTTTTATAAGATCAGAGACCTGTGGAAACGTCGATTGAGTTGCCCTCTTCTAAGGTGACGTAGGCTTTTTTGACATCGCGTCTCTTTCCTAACTGGCCTCGAAAGCGCTTCACCTTCCCTTTTGTAATCGTTGTATTTACTGCCTTAACCTTAACACCAAAAAGAGCCTCAATTGCTTCTTTTATCTGAGGTTTGTTACTTTCGACCGCAACTTCAAAAACAACCGCACCAGATTCTGACGCCATTGTGGCTTTTTCTGTAATTATTGGTTTGCGAATAACATCATAATGTTCAGCTTTCACACTCATTTCAATCGAGCCTCCAATGCCTCTACACCAGCCTTTGTTAAGACTAGAGTATCACGCTTTAAGATATCGTAAACATTCGCGCCAATTGTTGGAAGTATGTCTAGACCTTCTATATTTCGAGCAGCCTGAGCAAATTCTCCGTTTACTTCCACACCATCAATGACTAAAGCCCTCTTCCAGCCTAGTTGTTTTACCTGTTTGGCCAACTCGGATGTCTTCCCACTTGCTGTTGCCTTGTCCAAAACCACCAAAGCACCCTCTTTAGCTTTTGCAGACAAAGCATGCTTCAACCCTAATGTTCTTACTTTCTTGGGAAGATCATGTGCGTGGCTGCGGGGAGTTGGGCCCTTATACACGCCACCCTTTCTAAAAATAGGAGCGTTTCTATCGCCATGACGGGCCCCGCCAGTACCCTTTTGACGATAAATCTTTTTTCTAGAGTAACTTGTTTCGGATCTAGTCTTTACCTTGTGAGTTCCAGCTTGAGCCTTATTGCGCTGCCACCGAACGACACGGTGCAAAATATCAACGCGTGGATCTAATCCAAAAATTTCATCCACAAGCTCCACTGATCCGGCTGAAGCCCCATCTATCTTAATAACTTTAAGCTTCATTCTTCGCCTCCGTTAGTAGGTGTTTCCTCGGATACCACCGGTTCGGATGCTGGCTCAGAAGTTTCTTCTTTTGTTCCTTGCTTAGCAGTAACATCCGCAGTGGTTCTCAATGCGGCAGGATAAGGCACTCCATCCATAGCGGCTTTTTTAACGGCGTCCTTTACGGTGACCCATCCACCTTTTGAACCTGGAACAGCGCCTTTAATCATTATTAAACCACGCTCCGAGTCAACTTTCACGACCTGCAGGTTTTGGGTTGTTACACGCGTAGCCCCCATGTGGCCCGCCATTTTCTTTCCCTTGAAAACTTTACCTGGACCTTGACATTGACCCGTCGAGCCATGCGAACGGTGAGAAATCGATACTCCGTGAGAAGCTCGTAGTCCGCTAAAATTATGTCTTTTCATTGCACCGGCAAAACCTTTACCAATTGAAGTCCCGGAGACATCTACAAATTGGCCCTCCACATAATGTTCAGCGGTAATTTCCGCGCCTACATCTATCAAATTTTCAGGAGCGACACGAAATTCAGCTATTTTTCTTTTAGGTTCCACTTTTGCTAGAGCAAAATGCCCTCGCATAGCTTTCGAGACATTTTTAGCTTTAGACCGGCCAGCCCCAAGCTGAACAGCGGTGTAACCATGCTTTTCGTTTGTCCTTTGTGCGACAACCTGAAGATTTTCCATATGAAGAACGGTCACAGGAATTTGCTTACCATTATCCATAAATAATCGGGTCATCCCCACTTTTTTAGCAATTATACCAGAGCGCATTTTGCCCTCCTCACACTGAAATCTGAACATCAACACCAGCCGCCAAGTCTAGCTTCATTAGAGCGTCAACTGTTTGAGGTGTTGGATCTATAATATCCAAAAGACGCTTATGGGTACGAATTTCGAATTGATCACGAGATTTCTTGTTTACGTGAGGACCACGCAAAACAGTGAATTTTTCAATTTTGTTCGGAAGCGGAATTGGACCCCGAACAGAAGCACCAGTACGTTTAGCGGTATTGACTATTTCCTGAGTACTCGCGTCAAGTACACGATAATCAAACGCTTTTAAACGGATGCGTATATTTTGGCTTTGCATTTTAATATGCCTTTATACATTACGCGTTAGAGTTGAGAGGACTGTAGTAGATTGTCTAATACCTTCGTCGAACCCTGATTAGGCGCCAAGCGCCAAATTACAAGGGCAAACAAATTAATGTTTGCCCTTAAAAAGCTTTCGTTACTCTACAATTTTGGATACGACACCTGAACCAACAGTACGACCACCTTCGCGGATCGCAAATCGTAGTTTTTCTTCCATCGCAATTGGAGCAATTAACTCAACGTTAAACTTAAGGTTATCACCTGGCATCACCATTTCTGTGCCTGTGGGTAATACAACAGTGCCTGTTACATCAGTTGTGCGGAAGTAAAATTGAGGGCGGTAATTTGCGAAAAAGGGAGTATGACGCCCACCTTCTTCTTTAGTCAAGATATAGCATTCTGCTTCAAATTTTGTGTGCGGTTGAACCGAACCAGGCTTACATAGAACTTGGCCACGCTCAACACCTTCTCGGTCAACGCCACGAAGAAGTGCACCAATGTTGTCACCTGCTTCACCTGAATCAAGAAGCTTACGGAACATTTCAACACCTGTACAAGTTGTCTTTGAGGTATCGCGAATTCCAACGATTTCAATTTCGTCGCCAACGTTAATTACACCACGCTCAACCCGACCTGTAACAACTGTACCACGGCCAGAGATAGAGAAAACGTCTTCAATTGGCATCAAGAACGGTTCATCAATAGCACGCGGTGGCTGTGGAATATAAGAATCGACTTGTGACATAAGTTCTCTGATTTTCTCTTCGCCAATGTTGGCGTCACGGCCTTCCATGGCTGCCAAAGCAGAACCTGCTATGATTGGGATATCATCGCCCGGGAAATCATATTCAGACAATAGCTCACGGATCTCCATTTCAACGAGTTCAAGAAGTTCATCATCATCCACTTGATCAATTTTGTTCATAAAGACAACCATCGCTGGGATACCAACCTGTCGGCCCAATAAGATGTGCTCACGTGTTTGAGGCATAGGACCATCCGCTGCATTCACAACCAAGATTGCTCCATCCATCTGAGCCGCACCAGTAATCATATTCTTAACATAGTCAGCGTGCCCTGGGCAGTCCACGTGTGCATAGTGACGCGCGTCTGTTTCATACTCAACGTGTGCTGTTGAAATTGTGATACCCCGTGCTTTCTCTTCAGGCGCACCATCAATTTGATCATATGCCTTGAATTCACCAAAAAATTTAGTGATCGCCGCTGTCAATGTGGTCTTACCATGGTCCACATGGCCAATCGTACCAATGTTGCAGTGTGGTTTACTGCGGTCAAATTTTTCCTTCGCCATTATGGCCTCCTATTTTAAGCGGCAGACTTTCTCCACCTTGTTAAAAAACTCACTGCACCAAATCGCAATGAGCACATTAAAATCAAGCAAACTTTGCTTGAATTTCGTCAGATATGTTCTGCGGTACTGGCTCATAATGGTCAAATTGCATAGTAAAATTAGCCCGCCCCGAAGACATAGACCGCAGGTTATTGATATATCCGAACATATTTGCCAGTGGCACAAAAGAATCTATTGCTATAGCATTGCCACGTGGTTCTTGACCCTGCACTTGCCCTCTGCGTGAAGTCAAATCGCCAATTATATTACCGGTATATTCTTCGGGAGTAACCACTTCAACTTTCATAATGGGCTCAAGTAGTTTTGCACCAGCTTGGCGCATCCCTTCTCTCATACCCATGCGGGCTGCAATTTCAAACGCCAAAACGGATGAGTCCACATCGTGAAATTTTCCATCGACTAAGGCCACTTTGAAATCAATTACCGGAAACCCAGCCAGTGGACCACTATCCATTACAGACTTTATACCCTTTTCAACACCCGGTATGTATTCTTTAGGAACGGCACCGCCAACAATACGAGATTCGAATGAATAACCCTCACCAGGCTGAGTCGGTGATATTATTAATTTAACCTCAGCAAATTGACCCGATCCGCCCGATTGTTTTTTGTGAGTATAGGTGTGATCAACTTCGTGTGAGATTGTTTCACGATAAGCCACTTGGGGTGCACCTATATTTGCCTCAACCTTAAATTCTCTTTTCAGTCTATCAATCAAAATATCAAGGTGCAGTTCTCCCATTCCTTTCATGATTGTTTGCCCAGATTCAAGATCTGTTTCTACTCTAAAAGATGGGTCCTCGGCAGCAAGACGTCCCAACCCCTGAGACATTTTTTCCTGATCGCCTTTAGTTTTTGGCTCAACAGCAATTTCAATAACAGGATCTGGAAAAGTCATCGTTTCCAATACTACGGCCTCTTTTGCATCACAAAGAGTATCTCCGGTTGTTGTTTCTTTTAAACCAGCCAATGCTATAATATCTCCAGCAAAGGCCTCATCTATTTCTTCCCGATTGTTAGAATGCATCATCATCATTCTACCAATTCGTTCGCGCTTACCTTTGGTTGAATTTTGAACGCTGTCTCCCTTATTCATCACGCCAGAATAAACCCGGGTAAATGTCAAAGAACCGACAAATGGATCGTTCATAATTTTAAAAGCCAAACCGGCAAATGGCATATTGTCATCAGCTCGTCTTGGAATATTGCGCTCTTCGCTTTCATCACCTGGCTTAAAACCCATGTAATCTGCGACATCTAAGGGACTGGGGAGATAATCAATGACAGCGTTTAATAAAGGCTGAACGCCTTTATTTTTAAAAGCTGAACCACCTAAAACTGGAACAAAAGCCATTTCAAGTGTGCCTTTTCGAAGTAAAGACCTTAACGTAGCAACGTCAGGCTCCTCGCCTTCCAGATACATCATCATCGCGTCGTCATCCATTTCGACGGCAGCTTCAATCATTTTATTCCGCCAATCGTCAGCTACTGATTTTAAATCATCTCGTACGGGAGCTTTTACCCAGGAAGCTCCAAGGTCTTCGCCTTGCCAAAGCCACTCTTCCATCGTGACAAGATCTATAAGACCCTCCAGTTCGGTTTCGGCACCAATTGGCAATGCAACAGGAACAGCTTTTGCACCAGTTCTGTCCTCGATCATATTTACACAATTGAAAAAATCCGCACCAATTTTATCCATTTTGTTAACAAAAACAATTCGAGGCACTTTATATCTGTCTGCCTGTCTCCATACCGTCTCTGTCTGAGGCTCAACACCCGCATTTGCATCCAAAACACAAACTGCGCCATCCAAAACTGCTAAAGAACGCTCAACTTCAATTGTAAAATCAACGTGA